>JBBRMZ010000079.1:0-19501 GCA_038230555.1 Chitinophagales bacterium | reverse complement strand
GCGCCGATTCTGTTTAATTTTGTCTTTTCCCGTTCAAAGATATTTGGTTTTTCGATTTTACGGGGCGTTTAATTATGAAGGATCGACCATTTTATTTTTCCGAAGGACGATTTGCCTCTTTTTTACCCGTGATCGCCTGCGGCGGCGTCCTGCTTTACCTGGTTGCGCGCGCGATCCGCCTGCCAATGACCTGCGACGAAGTGCAAACCTGCCTGGCGTTCTCCAGATATTCCGTAGCGGAAATTATGACGTACAGCCGGTCCGCCATCCCCAACAACCACATTCTTCATACGCTGCTGGTAAAGTTTTTCACGTCTATTTTTGGCATGAAATTATGGGCGACGCGGCTCCCCAATTTATTGGGATTCGTCCTGTATTTTATTTTTTGTTACCGTATCCTGAGAGAAAGCGTGAAGGAAATATTTGCCAAAGACGTTGCGCCGCTTATAGCCGCGGATGAAAAATCCGGTTTCGTTCATAAAAACCGGGCGGGCGGATGGGCGGTAGCGCTTGGTATGGTCTTGCTGGTTGGCAACGCTTATTTTCTTGATTTTTTTTCACTGGCCCGGGGATATGGTTTGGCCTGCGCTTGGATGATGGGAAGTTTATATTACGAATGGCGCTATTTAAAAAATAAACAAACCGGATCTATTGTTTCAAGCCTCTTATTTGGCGCGCTGGCCGTCTATACAAACCTGACGACGCTCAATTATTTTGTCGCGCTGGTCGCTTACCTTACGACGGTCGTTCTATGGGATACGTTTAAAAAGAAGAAACTGGAAGAAAAAGGAGTAGCCGCTTTAGCTTCCGTCGTTTTCTTTTGCGCGCTGTTGGCGATCCTGCTGTATGAACCGGTCAGCCGGATGCGGGAAACCGGTCAGTTCGTATTTTGGGGAAGCGCCGGGTTTTACCAAGATACGTTCGTTTCGTTGACTCAAATGTTGACCTATAGCGCCCATTATTTTAAGACGCCGCCCGCGCCGTTTTTAAGGGCGCTGATCTTATTTTTATTATCGGCGACCGCCCTTCTTGGCTCGGCGATTATTTGGAAAAAGAAAAGCGCGTCCTGGAGCGATCCGTTGCTCTTTACTTTTTCCATGCTTTGCGGCGCCGTCATCGTCAACATTTTACAACACTATCTCTTAAGAACGCCGTACCTGCAAACGCGCACCGCTTTGTTCTTTTATCCTCTGACGACCTTGCCCGTCGCTTTGCTGACCGCTCATTTTATACGTTCCGAACGGAAGATTTTCGTTTATTTTGCAGGCTTTTTAGGACTGATCTGGTCGTATCATTTGATCAATACGGTCAATATGACTACTTGTCTTGAATGGTGGTACGACGCGGATACTAAAAATGTGTTGAACGTTTTGAAAACAGCCCACGACGCAGATCCGCAAAAAAAGAAAATTAACTTGGCGACGAACTGCCTGATGCAGCCGTCTTTTTGGTTTCATATTTCGGAAGAAGGAAGAGAAGGCTGGATTGGCGTACCCGACTGGGATAATAAACTTCACGCGGGTCCGGACGTCGACTATTATTATACCGTTTCATCGGAAGAAGAAGCGCTGAAATCAACTTATGAACTGGTCGCCAGGTATAACGACCGCGTTTTAATGAAAAGAAGAATAAACAGCAATTAGCTAATAGCAAGATGAAGTTTTACGGTCTGAAAATATGCGGTTAAAATCTTTAAATATAAAAGGATTCAAAAGTTTCGCCCAGGAAACAGAGATCCATTTTAACGAATCGGTGACGGGGATCGTCGGGCCGAACGGGTCCGGCAAGTCCAACATCATCGACGCCATCCGGTGGGTATTGGGCGAGCAGAAAAGCGCGGAACTGCGGCTGGATAAAATGAATTCCGTCATTTTCAACGGGACCAAAAAGCGGAAACCCGGGCAAATGGCCCAGGTGTCGTTGACCTTTGAAAATTCGAAGAACATCCTGCCGATCGAATATAACCAGGTAACCGTTACGCGCATCCTTTACCAAAGCGGAGAATCTGAATACCGGCTCAATCAGGTGGTTTGCCGGTTAAAAGATATTACGACGCTTTTCATGGATACGGGGATCGGTTCAAACTCCTATTCCATCATCGCGCTGGGGATGGTGGACGATATTCTGAACGACAAACAAAACAGCCGCCGCGCCATGCTGGAACAGGCCGCCGGCGTGTCAAAATATAAATCGCGCAAACAGGAAACGCTGAATAAACTCAACAGCGCCGAGGAAGACCTGACGCGCATCGACGACCTGCTGTTCGAGATCGAGGGGAACCTGAAAACCCTGGAAAAACAAGCCAAAAGAACCCAGCGCTATTTTGACCTGAAAGGCGAATACAAAACCGTCGCCGTCGATCTCGCCACGCTGAAATTATCCGCTTTTAAAAACGATTATCAACAGGTTGACAAACAAATTGCCGCGCAGAGCGATCGCTTGCGACAAACAGAGACCGAAGCGGGAACGCTGGAAGCGCTTTTAGAAAAAGACCGTTTGGAGGTGTTGAACTTCGAGCGGTCTATGTCGGAAAAACAACGCGCGCTCAACCAAATTGTCGGCGAAATAAAAGGAAAAGAAAACGACCGTCAGATCAAACGTCAGAAAAAAACATTTCTGGAACAAAATATCCTGCAATTAAAGCGGCAAATTGACGACGGTAAACTTCGTCTTGGCCAGCTAACGGAAGAAGCGGCTCTTTTAACGGGGCAGATCGCCGGAGAAAAACGGCTGGAAACTGCGCTGGAACAAAAAATGGCCGAGGCGAAAGCGGAGGTAGAAAGTTTCAGGAACCGGCACGGCGCCTTAAAATCGGGGCTGGACGAGTTTATTCAATTGCAGCGCCGGCTGGAGCGCGATCTGTTTGAACTGGAAAAACAAAAAGCGGTCAACCTAAACCAAATCGACCATTTTAAACGCGAGAACGACCGGAGGGACAAAGAATCAGAAGGCCGCCGCGCGGAAATGAACCAGTGGAATCAACAACTTACGCAGCTTGAAAATCGCCTCGAGGAACAACGCCGGTTTGCGGCGGCGCTGGAACTGGAAGAACAAGACCGCAGCGCCCAACTGCAACAAGCGAATCAAGCGCTTGAAGCGATCAATGGAAAATTAGCCGGTATCAACCGGAACCTTGACGCGAAAAAAAACGAGTATAAACTCGTTAAAAGCATGGTCGACAATATGGAAGGCGTTCCGGCCTCCATCCGTTTTTTGAGCGCCAACAAGAACTGGCAAAAGAAAGCCCCTTTGGTCGGCGATCTTATTTACGTACAGCCCGCTTACCGCGCGGCGCTGGAAAATTATCTTGAATCCGTACTGAGTTATTATGTTGCCGAAAACGCGGACGCCGCCGTCGAAGGCGTCCGACTGCTGACCGAGGCGCAAAAAGGGAAAGCCCATTTCTTTCTGCTGGACGCTTTTAAAGAGGCGGATTTTCAAACGCCGGCGATTGAATCGGGAAAGCGCGCGCTGGATTGCATCGAAGTAAACGACGCGTATATGCCGCTTTTTCAATATTTGCTGCACCGGGTCTATGTGGTCGATCAGGGCAAAGCGGATTTTGACCGCCCTACGCCGGAAAAAGACGGAGCCACTTTTTTATCCGCCGGAGGCGCCTGGATAAAACGGCCTTTCAGCTTTTCCGGCGGATCGGTCGGCTTATTTGAAGGGAAAAAAATTGGCGCCAGGAAAAACCTGGAAATGCTGGAGAAAGAACTGGCCTTAGGCGAAACGGAAAGCGCCCAATACCGGGAAGAACTAAAAAAAATGGACGCGGCCATGCAGTCGCTTAAAAGCCGGGACAAAAAATACGAGCTTCAGAAAGTAAAAGACGGATTGAATAGAGGCGCGCAGGAAAAAGTTTCCCTGCAAACGCGCCTCGAAAACTTTTCCGCTTTAATCCTGGAGGTCGACGAAAAAAAAGCGGGTTTTTCCAAACAGATACAAACGCTGATCAACGCCAACCAAGAAACAGACCTTCGCCTTACTGAGAAAAAACTGGAAGGCGAACTTATTAAAAGAAACCTGGCCGACGCCGACGACGCTTACCGGCAGGCGGCCGACGCGCTAAGCGCGCGTTCGGCAGCATACAATCAGCGGCACATCGAACTAATCCAGCTTCAGAACAAAATCGCCGCGCTAAACCAGGAAATTTCTTTCCGGGAGCGCAGGATAGCAGAAACGAGCCGGGAAGAAGAGAAAAAAACACAGGAGCAGGCCACAGCGCTACAGGAATCGGACCAGGTAGAAAAAGACGTCGCCGCGCTGACCCTTGAACTGGAAGAAAATTATCGCCGCCAAAAAGTCCGGGAAACCGACCTGAACGACCATGAGCAGATCTATTATAAAAAAAGGAACGACGCAGCCGGTTCCGAGGACGAACTTAGAAAGACCGGTAAAAAGCGGAACGACGACCTGGCGCTGCTCGGGTTGTTGAAAGATAAATTCAACGAGATCCGGCTCCAGATCGCTTCCGTCGGAGACCGCATACAGGTTGAGTTCAACATTGCCGTAGAAGCATTGATCGATCGTGCGCCGACGAAAGAAGCTAACCTGGAAGACCTGCAGAAAAAATCCGACCAGTATAAAAAACAACTGGACGGTTACGGCGAAATAAACCCAATGGCGGTCGACGCGTTCAAAGAAATGAAAGAACGGCACGATTCCATTTCAGCTCAAAAGGAAGATATTGTCGAAGCGAAAACCAACCTGCTGGATACGATCCACGAAATAGAAGGAGCGGCGACCGTTCAATTCCTGGAAGCCTTCGAACAGGTAAGGACGCATTTTATAGACGTCTTCAAAAACCTGTTCGACGCGGAAGACGCCGCCGACCTGACCCTCGCCGACCCCGCCCATCCGCTTGAATCGGGCGTTCAGATCATTGCGAAACCCAAAGGAAAACGTCCGCAAAGCATCGCGCAGTTATCCGGCGGCGAGAAAACGCTGACCGCTACCGCGTTCTTATTCGCGCTCTATCTTTTCAAACCCGCTCCCTTTTGTATTTTCGACGAAGTGGACGCTCCGCTGGACGACGCGAACATTGAAAAGTTTAACCGTATCATCCAGAAGTTTTCTAAAGATTCGCAGTTCATTATCGTCACTCACAACAAAGAGACCATGGCCTCGGTGGACGTTATTTACGGGGTACACATGCCCGAAATGGGAGTATCGGAGGTAACGCCGGTCGATTTTCGCTCGTTTGCCCATCAACGGGAGATGGAGATTATGCAATAAAAATCAGCGGCCTGCTTCTTTCTTGCCTATGGAAATATATATTTTTTAACTTTGCCAAAAGCGTTGAAATAAATCATACGGTATATCTAAAATAATGATGAAAGACGTTGCAGATCTGTTGGGCAGGGCCATGATCTCTTTTATTTTTTTCTTTGAAGCGTACGACTCGCTTTGGTTCATTACCGAGACAAAAAAAATGATGACCAGTTACGGCCTTACCTGGCGCCAGGATATGCTTTTATGGGGATCGAGCAGCGTGTTGATTCTTGGGGCTACGCTCGTTTTGCTCGGTTATCGTTCGGGATTTGGCGCGCTGTTATTAATCTTGTACTATTTGCCGCTTACTTTTTTTGCGCATCCATTTTGGCACAGCATCGACCATTATCATTATCGCAACGACTCCCTGCATTTTATGAAAAACATTGCCATAATCGGGGGACTGCTGATCATCCTGGTCAATGGAAGCGGTCGTTTTAGCGTCAAACGATTTCTTTCGACCACGCGGGTCAGATAATTTCTATTAAAGAATGTCTTTTTATGAAATAATAATCTAATATATTTATCTTTGCGCGTAAAATTTACCTTTCTCTCGCTCCTCTCCGGTGAATTTTGCCCAACGAAGCGCCGGCGTCGCATACTTTAGATCAATTTTGTCGCGCATATTGATTTCCGGGACGCAAGGCGGCTAACGTTTTTAGGTCTGAGTTAACTACGCACATTTTACTTGAAACGCTTATGAGAGCTGTAATTATTGAGGACGAAGAACAAGGGCTGGAGAACCTGAAACGCTTGTTGGCAAAATACTGCGGCGACGTGGAGATCATCGGCGCCGCCGACGACGTGCCGGGCGCCTTAAAGATCTTTCGCAATGCCGAATTGAAAACGGATATAGCTTTTTTAGATATTAACTTGCGGGACGGCAAAGTTTTCCAGGTATTGGATAAACTGGAAACGATCCCGTTTGAAATTATTTTTGTTACCGCTTTTTCAGATTACGCTATTAAAGCCTGCGAATACAGTTCTATTGGATACATTGTAAAACCCATTGATCCCGACGAACTAAAAGCCGCCGTGGCGAGAGTAAGACCGGGGAAAGCTCCGAAGATCAATCAACGGCTGGAAGTATTTAACCAACATTATCATAACCCGAATGCTTTCGGCAAAATGAGTATCTCCGCAGTCGACGGTATCCATTTTGTTAACATTAAAGATATCATCCGTTTGGAAGCGGAAGACAACTATACCCACATTTTTAGCGTCAACGGCAGAATGACCGTCGCTAAAACCATTAAATCTTACGAGGACCTCCTGACGCCGGTTAATTTCTTCAGGGTGCATAAACGTCATCTCATTAATCTGAATTACATGAATATGTTTGTGAAAGCAGACAGCCAAGTAGTGATGGAGGATCGTCAAAAAATAGAAGTTTCGCGCCGCCGCAGGCCAGCTTTTATGGAGTTGCTCCGAAGACTGAATATTGAAATTCAGGATTTATAACGGCGCGGCAAAGAACCATAATCATTTTTTTATCGTAAACTTTAATCGGCGTTCATTTTATACCCATGCGTAAGAACTATTTTTGAAGCCATATAAACATAGATTAAAAAAATATGTTGATATAATATATTTTTATGTGAAACTTAGTAACAATAATTTGAAAATATAGTAAATAGGGTATAACTTTAACTCTTTATTCAAAGAATACCCATGACCTCTAACGTTTCCGCTTTTCAGGATAACCAAAATTTACTAACGGATTTTACGAACCACACTACTATGGAAGACAAAAAAAATACCAAGCACCCGCATACGCTGAACGATCTGAAAAAGGAGCTTCAGGTGCTTACTCAATCCGACGCGCTGAAAGTTACCGGCGGAAAATCGCTGGAAAAAGACAAATGGAATTCAGGATGCGGAAGTATTATCCCGCAATAACTACGACCCTAAAGTTTTATATCGTCGTTGGGTAAATTGGAGGCATGGTTCATCAAAACGAGGCTTACAAAGCCGTCCGGCGCTTAGAAAACCGCTTGTCGAATCTGAAAGACGATAAGCGGCTTTCTGCATTGGCGGAACTGGCGGGATATTACACTTTCACCAATATCGGCGAAGCGCGCAAGCTACTGGAAGAACAACGCGGCGCGCTGGAAAAAAGCCGAAGTCCGGAACTGCTCCTACAATACCACCTGAATACGGCCATTATTGAAAACCAGTTCTATAATTTCAAACTTTCAGAGGTCCATTTTCTGAAAGCGCTTCAACTGGCCGAGGCGAATTCCAATATCAACCGGCAGACAGAAATCTTTATCGACTACGCCGGCGCCTTGGTCAATTTGCAGGAAAACGAGCGGGCCGCTTCCTACCTGGAAAAAGCGAAGATCAACCTGGAAGCGTTTCCCGACCCCGTTCTATCCGCGCGCCTGACCTGCCGCGAAGGATATATCTGGCTACATTACAAAGATTTTGACCAGGCCATCGAATTTTTCCATGAAGCGGAGAAAATGTACGAGGCGCTTGGCGGCGTCGAATTAGCGATCAAGGATTGTTTTTTCATTACGCTCATCCACAGCGGCCTCGGCGCCATCCATGAAAGCGCCAACGATATGTTGCGCGCCGTCGACGCCTATATCAAAGCCGTCCAAATTTGCGAATCTTTGGGCATGCGCTCCCGCCTTGAATGGCATTACCTGAATGTGGGAAAAGTCTATATGGCGCTCAACGATTACGAGAACGCCGAAGAATATTTTCTCAAGGTTGATCAAATTCCCGACGACGTCAGCCGGTCGGCAAAAGCGTACGCCTCCGCTAACCTGGGTTACTGTTATTTCATTGGCGGCGCTTATGAGGAAGCGTTGGCGTTATTCAATAAAGCGGAATACCTGTCCAAAGAAAATAACCTGGCGGATTATGAGAACCTGTCCATTGTTTCTCTTTGGAAAGGGTTGCTGTACGACGCCATTGGAAAAGAAAAAAAAGCGGATAAATACTTGGCCGACGCGCTCCAGTACGCTAACCAGGCCGGCAAACCCCGGCAGCAGGCAAAAGTTTGTAAAGATATTGCCTCGCTCTATGCGGAAAAAGGCGATTTCCGCAATGCATATGAGTATCAAAAATTATACAGTCAGTTCGCCGAAAAATACGTCGAACAGGTCAATACATTTAAGGTAAAAGAGCTGGAGATCAAATATGAAGCGGAAAAAAAGCGGCGCGAAGCGGAACTGCTGCGACTCCAGGCGGCGGGACTGCAAATGAAAGCGCTGCGCGCGCAGATGAATCCGCATTTTATGTTCAACGCACTCAATTCCATCCAAAACTATATCAACTCTGAAAACTCCGACTTTGCCGCCAAATACCTCGCCAAGTTTGCCAAACTCATGCGCGCCAACCTCGAATATTCTGAACTGGAAATCATTTCCCTCGAAAACGAGATCGAATTTCTGAAAGATTACCTCGTCATTAATCAAAAACTGCGCTTCCAGGATCGCCTGGATTTTGAGATCACTGTGGACGAAGCCATCGAGGAGGACATTTTGGGCGTCCCCACCATGATCGTCCAGCCTTACGTGGAAAACGCCATCGAACACGGGCTCCGCCCGCAGAAAGGCGGCAAGATAAAAATTGATTTCAGCCTCATGCAGGACGAAACCATGATCCTCTGCATCATCGAGGACAACGGCGTCGGGCGCGCCCAAACCCGCGAATGGCAGGAAGCGGACTTTTATCACCAAAAACACAAATCAAGGGGAACGGATATTACGCTCAAACGCCTCGAAATTCTTCACGCCGGCGGAAAAGAGAAACTATTTGTTAATATTGTCGATCTTCTCGACCCGGTCACGCAAAAGCCGTCCGGCACCAGGGTGGAAATTCAGATACCGGTGGTAGAGATGCAGGTTCAGCGGAATGGGTCGGCGCTTCCGCTATAGTTTACGGCGTCGTTTTATGTGCCTCCTTACTTATTTTCCATAAAAAACCTTAATTTTGTAAAAAATAATGATCGACATGGCAAACGTCCTCATAGCCCGTCGTGAAGACGGGCCAAAAGTTAAAAAACGGCGATCCTTTACTTTAGAAGCTTATTTTCGGGCGGAAGAAAAATCTTCCTGTAAACATGAATTTCACGACGGTTTGATATTACCTATGGCGGGAGGATCTTTTAACCATGATAACCTGGGCGGCAACGCCGTTACCTTGCTGAATCTTTTTATTTACGAGCATCGGCTGCATTATTTCGTCAACGGAAGCGATACCAAAATACGGATCGAAGCTTATAATAAAGTGGTTTATTCCGACGCACTCGTGGTTTGCGAAGAACCCCAATATTTTGAAGGCCGGGACGATACGATCGTAAATCCGCTGATCATTGTAGAAGTTTTATCCAATTCCACTAAAAACTTTGATAAAACTACTAAATTTGAAATGTATCGCAGCCTCGAAAGTTTCCGGGAATACGTGCTGATCCATCAGGACCGGAAACATGTATCCGTTTTTTCCAAGCAAACCGACGCCATCTGGCTTTTGAGAGATTATGACGGCGATGAAGCCGTCGCCATCATGTATGCTTTGCATCAATGCCCGCTTCCTTTGAGCCGTTTGTATTACGGGCTGAAATTGAAGTTCTAGAGATAAATCTTTGTGAGTAAAATCATATTAAAAAATTAAACAAATTGATTATTTAATATAAGAATCGCTGTTTTCTAATTTTTTATATAAAACAAAATGTCTTTGAGTTAATAATTCCTGCTTAATTTTTTAAAGAGTTTCCTATGAATGGTCGTTTTGGGCGTTGGACGGTATTTAAAAAAAAGGGGAAAATATTTCGCAATAAATTATTTAAAATAAATATACCCAGAATAAGTGGAATATGGTAAAAAATATATATTTTTGTAACGTTTTCTCATAGTATGTTTGTTTTCATCCTGCACCTTGATTGCACAATCAATGTGCAGGTTTTTTTCCCCGGCATTCCGCCCTTGTTTTAATGCGATCCAACAGATAAAAGGCAGGCTCGTCCGGGCGGCGCCAGAAAAAGCCGACCGTTCCGTAAATCAAAACATCCGTTCCCTAAATAGATAGCTTTTAAGACGTCCGAAGACGAGGCAGAATCAATTTTCTTGCTAATTTTGATTCAACTTTCTCATAGTATGTTTACCTGGTCTTCCTGCGCCTCCCTATTATGGGTGCAGGATTTTTTTTGCCCCGGGGCCAATCTTCCAAGAATACCGTTTCCTAAAGGAAAACGACCGTTTACTCGGTCAAATGACCGTTTCGTAAACGGGCGTTTTTTTATTTCTGATAAAGAACTTTCTTTGTATTCAAGTTTTCTCATAGTATGTTACTTTGTGTTCCTGCTCCTTTCGCCTAAGGCCTAAGCAGCAGGAATTTTTTTTGTATCCGCTTCCCCGCTCCCCGATTTTTTGATGCAATGATCGGCGACCCATGCCGGGGTATAGAAATTGTTTTACCCATAAATTTCATGAATTCGCAGGATAATTCCAGCGGCAAAACCGTCCGGGAAATTCTTGTAGTTATTTCTACAAACAAATATCTTATTATGCGACCATTCCATAAATTAAAAGCGCCTTTCCCTAAGGAAAAGCGCACAAACATTATTTTTCGTTGAATATGTTAATAAAAGAATGTAGATTTGCAATGTGTAGTTTTCTCATAGTATGTTTTTTTCTCCTGCGCCAAGTTAGCTTGTCGCAGGAGTTTTTTTTAATAATGATGAGTTATGAGTTATGAGTGTTAGCTCTTATCCCTCATAACTCATCCCTTTTTACGTACTATGATTTCAAAATCCTGCTGTAGCCGGTTGCCGTCGGCGTCGACGATGGTGAGTCGCCGTTTGCCGGGGGAAGGGGTCAGGGCAATTTCGTGGAAGGTACGGGTGGTGGCGATGTAATCATTGTCGAGATGCCAGAAAACGGCGGTTTCCGGACGCTGATGGGCGATCCGGAACACTACGCTGCCTATTTTACCGTCGAGGTCGACGGGCAGATAAATCTTTGTCGGCGATTTAGGGTAAATGAGCTGCATCGGGTTGATTTTGGCGGTAACCAGCCGGCAATCTTTCCGGTAAGGCGGGGGCGGCAGATAGGACGGATTCCTGGGTTTATAATAATATTCTTCCAAAGGCGGCAGGATGAACCAACTCTGGTGAACCATATTTTGAGGCTGCTCGCAATCGTCGCTCACCTGCCACTGCCGCGTTTTATCCAGGTGAATTAATTGGTGATACGTGCAGGGGCCCGCTTTTTCGCCCCCTTTCGCGACCCAGATCGTGTCTTTTTCGCAACCCGCCGTAGCCCGGAATCCGCTTTGCCGGCATACTTCCATTTTCTCCATATCGTCGTAGGGCTGGTCGAACCAGTCGGGCGTATTCAATAAATTGAAAATATCGAACATGAGCGGGGCCGCCGCTTCCACGCCCACCAGCCCGGGCCTGCCTTCGCCGTTGGCGTTGCCCGCCCAGACGCCGACCGCGTACCGGGGCGTCACGCCGCAGGCCCAGGCGTCGCGAAAGCCAAAACTGGTCCCTGTTTTCCAGGCCACCGTTTTATTATTCTGGAAAAGTTCCCAGCTACCTTCCGCGTCGGGGCGCTCCACTTCTTTCATGGCGTCCAGCGCCAGCCAGGCGGCGGCGGCGTCCAGCGCTGGCGCCTGCCGGACCAGTTCGTTATCTTTGGGGCGGACAACATTTTTTCCGAATAAATAATTTGGATACCGCCAGTCGCGCGGGTCGTAGCGGCTGTTATAAGTATAAAAATGTTTGACCGTCCGCGCCATGCAGGTATAAGCGTTCAGGATCTCCCAGAGCGTTCCTTCGCCGCCGCCGAGGACCAGCGTCAGGCCGTAATGGCTGGCGGGCTTGTTAAAGGTAGTGAACCCCAGTTTTTTTAAGTTGTAGTGGAATTTTTCCAGCCCATACTGGTTCAGCAGCCGCACGAACGGAATGTTCAGCGACCGCGACAAAGCGCGCCGCGCCGGAACCACGCCGTCGTAGGTCTCGTTGAAATTCTCCGGGTGATAATTACCCATATCCGTAGGCACGTCTTCCAGCAAACTATTGGGTAAAATATCGCCCTCCTGTTGGGCGTACGCGAATAAAAAAGGTTTCAGGATGCTGCCCGTGCTGCGCGGCGCCTTGACGACGTCCACCTCTTCCCCGTAATCTTTGCCGACGCCCGGCACGTTGCCGCAATAGGCGACCACGTTCCCCGTTTCGACGTCCAGCACGAGCGCGGCAGCATTGTGTATTCCGTTGGCGACCAGCGTATTGTGGTGTATCGTTAACAAATGGCTGACCTGATTTTGCAGATTTCCGTCGATGGTGGTGCGGACGCGGGAAAGTTTTTGCTGTTTATAGACGTTCTCAAAGAAAGCGCGATCCAGCAGGTGCGGCGCGATTTGCGGCAGCGCGAGCGGTTGTTCCGGCAGCGGTTCTTCTTTGGCAAGCTCGCAGGTCAGGCGGTCAATTTTGCCGGAGGCGCGCAATTTATCCAGCAGCCGGTTTCTTTTTTTTTGTAAACTGATCCGGTTGCGGCCTAAATGTATCAGCGCCGGACTATTTGGCAGCACGGCCAGCATAGCCGCTTCCGACCAGGAGAGCAAACGGGGCGCTTTGCCGAAATAGCGCCAGGCGGCGGCTTCCAGCCCCACTACGTTGCCGCCAAAGGGCGCGTTGGAGGCGTAAAGCGCCAGAATATGTTTTTTTGAATGGGTGAGTTCCAGCCGCGTCGCCTGAATGGCTTCCACTATTTTTTGGTAGACCGTTCTTTTTTTCCCTTTCCGCAATAACCGGATGGTTTGCATCGTGATAGTGCTGCCGCCGCTAACGAGCCGCCGGTTCTTCAGATTTTGTACAAATGCCCTGCCCAGCGCGGCGGGATTAACGCCCGGATGTCTGTAAAAATGGGCGTCCTCGAACGCTACAATGGACTGCGCAAACTTATCGGGAATGGAATCGCTGAAAGGGAACCGCCACTGACCGTCGGCGGCTATGCGGGCGCCCAGCAGGTTCCCGTCGGCGTCTTCCAGGATCATACTGGTTGGGTCTTTGAACAGAGGACTGGGTAAACAAAACCAATACCAAACCGCTAACAGCGCCAGCCCAATCAACGTTTTCCTCCGATGCGTTCTGAAAAAAAATAGGTTGAACCTCCTCAATGAGGCCTGTAGCCCGGAAAACGATTTAAGTATTTTCATCTTTTAAGGTCGAACTCCAGCGCTTAAAATCCAAAATACCGCCTTGGATTATGATAACATATATTTTCGACGATGTTCCCTAAATGCGGCAAATCGTTGGGCAATTCGCCCCGCTCGACGTCGGCGCCGAATACATTACAAAGGACGCGGCGGAAATATTCATGACGCGAAAAGGACAAAAAACTGCGCGAATCGGCCACCATACCTACAAACTGACTCAGCAGGCCCATATTGGATAAAGCGTCCAGTTGCTTCTGGATACCGTCCTTCTGATCCAAAAACCACCAGGCGGCGCCCAATTGCATTTTGCCGGGAACGCCGGTTTCATGGAAGTTGCCCATCATGGTAGCAAACGCCTCAAAGTCCGACGGGTTAATGGGATAGACGATGGTTTTGGCCAAGGCGCCCTCTTTTTCCAAGCGGTCTAAAAAATGCGCCAGGCCGGCGACCTGCGGGAAATCGCCGATCGAATCGTATCCGGAATCCCGTCCCAGCCGGTTGAGCTGTCGGGTATTGTTATTGCGGAGCGCGCCGAGGTGATATTGTTGAACCCAGCCTTTTGCCTGGTTCCACCGGGCAATCTGATGCAGCGCGTCCATTTTGAACTGCCGGGTTTCTTCGGGAGTCAATGGCGCCCGGTTGCGCGCTTTGGCAAAAACGGCGCGGAGCTCGGTCGGCGAAAATTCTTCCTGGTAGAATTGTTGCAGACCGTGGTCGGCGACGCGGCAGCCCTGCGTATGGAAAAAATCATGCCGCTTCAGCAACGCTGATAAAAAATCTTCGTAATGCTGAATACGCACATTTTCAACAGATTCGAGGCGTTCCACATAAGCAATGAATTCATTCGGACGGTCGATTTCCAGCGCGCGGTCGGGACGAAAAGTGGGAAGCATCCGCGCTCCGCCCGGCGTTTTCCGGCGGGCAATATGATACGCCAGGTCGTCGCAGGGGTCGTCGGTAGTGCAGACGGTTTCCACGTTGTAATATTCGAGCAGGCCCTGCGTGGAATATTTTTCCTGCAACAACGCGTTGCACCCGTCATAGATCGAACGGGCGGTTTGCGGGCTCAACAAGCGTTTTTCGACAAACGGTTTTTGCAGTTCGAGGTGCGTCCAGTGATATAAAGGATTGCGAACAACCCAGGGAACTGCTTTCGCCCACTGTTCAAATTTTTCCCAGTCGGTCGCGTCGCCGGTGATATAGCGTTCGTCGACGCCGAGCGCCCGCAACGCGCGCCATTTATAATGATCTCCCTGGAGCCATATCTCCGTCATCGAACTGAACCGCCGATTTTCAGCGATCTCCTGCGGCGGCAGGTGCGTATGGAAATCGACGACGGGCAGGCGCGCCGCATAATCGTGGTAGAGCGCGCGCGCCGTTTCGGAATGGAGCAGGAAATCTTCGTCGAGAAATGATTTCATATCAAGAGGCAGTCTGGGCGAAGCGGTCGGAAACGACCGCCATCATCGGGTGATATTCGTAGCGGTTAATTTTGCCGGCCGGATCGGCGGCGATTAATCGCCCAACTTCGGCTTCATCATCTACCTGGATAATTCCCAATCCGTATGCGCCGGCGGGATCCATTACGGGGCCGAACACAACCATAACCCCGGTATCGAGCATCGGCTTCCAGTAAGCGATGTGTTGCATCATCACCCCGCGTTCTTCGGCGGTCATGGTTTGCGCAAAATCAGGCCTATTAGGAACAAGTTTTAAAGCGAAGAATTGTTTAGGCATGTTGAAAAAAGGATGAATGATAAAATATGAAATACGAATTATATAATGATTGGGTATTCAATAACTTGTTGCTCATAAAAATTATACTCATAAGTATACATGCACTAAAACCAACGAGTGGACTATCTATCACGCCCAAAAATAGCTAACCTTTTGGATATGTAAAAGCCGTTTGTTCTTCTTTCATTTTGACGGGTCGTACTAAAACCCAATTAGGGGTTCTCGAAAGCCGCGTTGACGCCTTTTTCGTTCAACCGCCCCAATCGAAACGCTACCGCTTCCACAAAACCCGGCAATTTGCGCAGGCGCGGATCAAACAAACCTGGCTCCGAAAATACAGATTCCGTCAAAGCCAACAATGTCGATGGCGTCTGAGTATCCGCGCGGCGCCATGCTTCGTCAAAAAAAGCTGCGCGGGCGTCGTTGACCGGATAGGAGCGACCGTTATACTCGCCATAATATTTTCCGTCCCGGAGCTGTCTCGGGCGCAAAAACAACAGCGCCGCCGCCATGCCCCAGCAAATCCGGTCGGGCGGTTTGCCATATAAATCGACATACCGGACGATAGTTTCCGCCAGCCGCGCATTCATTTTGGTCGATTGTTGAAGCGTGATATTAATCAGCGGATGCGCGATGAACGGATTGTTGAAACGCTCCAGCGCTGCTTCGCCAAAAGCGGCAGCGGCTTCGACGGGAATGGTCGGGACAATCTCTTCCCGGATCGCGCCTTCCAAAAAACGCCGCAATGCGGGCTGCTCCGTCATTTCAAAAACCGTCGTCAGGCCCGACAAGAAAGCAAGGCAAACCGAAACGGTATGGCCGCCGTTGAGAATGCGCAGTTTTAGTTCGCGGTAAGGCCGGATATCGGGCGCCACGAAAGCGCGGTCATCGGCGTCCAGAAAAGACAGGCGCGCGCGGACGTCCGGCCCGCCTTCGATGGCCCATAGCAAAAAAGGTTCGGATTGGATGGCCAGCCGGTCTTCGTAACCGAGTTCGGCGAACAGCGCCGCCCGGTCCTTTTCCGGCAAAGCGCCCGGCACGATTCGATCCACGAGGGTGTTGCAAAAATGGTTATGCCGTTCGAGCCAGTCGATGAAACCGGACGGCGCGGCATTGGCGCGGGCATGTTGATGGACAAAACTTTTCAGCGTAGGTCCGGCGTCGGCGATCAACTCGGTCGGCAGAATGACCATGCCCGACTCTGCGCTGCCGCCCAGGCGCTGAAAGCGTTCCCACAAAAACGCTGTCAGTTTGGCCGGGAAAGAGTTCGGAACGCCCGCGCGGTAATTTTCTTCGACGTACTGAATGCCCGTTTCCGTGGTATTGGAAACGACGATTTGCAGTTCGGGCCGGGCGGCCAGTTTCATTATCTCCGCCCATTGATCCCGCGCCTCCAGCAACCGGCTGACCGAGGCGACGAGGGTCGTCCGCGTTTGCAGCGCCTCGCCGACCGACCCTTTTTCGATTAATGTATATAAACAATCCTGCCGTTGAAAATCAGAAGCGTCAGACGCCGTGGATTTCACAATGACGATCCTGCCGTTGAATATGCCCTGTTTGTTGGCTTTGTCGATCAAAAAATCGACCAGCCCGCGCAGCAACACGCCCGAACCGAACTGTAGGACGCGCTCCGGCAATTCAAACAATTCCTCCTTGCAAAGCGCCTGTTCGACGGCAAACTGAGGAGTCAGCAAAGGCAATGATCCGGGATCCATATTTTACTTTTTTATAGCGCCTCGATGAAATATTGGCCGGTTAATCCTGTCTGTCGAACTTTTTTTGACAAAAGATAAAAAAATGGATACATTTACGCGAAATTGACCTGATAAAGGTAAATATATCTTTTAAATTCGCCGACAGAATTAGTCTTCTTGCGTTTAATTAATAACCGCTCAGGTTCCCTGCCTCAGCCATTTTTTTGGAACATCAAAACCTTTACAAAATTCATTATTCCTTGAAGCGATTTTTAATTGCCGCCGATAGTTTCAAAGGAGCTCTTGACGCCCATTCCGTTTGTAGCGCTATACAACGGGGGATCCGGACAGGAGCCCCTGATTCCAGGGTCTTCATCTTCCCGCTCTCCGACGGCGGCGACGGCCTGCTCGACGTTCTGGATTATCACCTCACGCTAAAGATCAAAACCCTGAAAGTCGCCGATCCCCTGCGGCGGCCCGTCCGCGCCCGGTACGGTCTTTCGCATGACGGCGCTACCGCCTATATCGAAACTGCCCAGGCGGCGGGCTTGTCATTGCTGACGGCGGCGGAGCGCAACCCGCTCCTGACCTCCACGTTCGGAGTGGGCGAACTGATCCGCGCCGCCCTCCGCCGGGGAGCCAGGCGAATTGTGTTAGGCCTCGGCGGCTCGGCAACCAGCGACGGCGGCGCGGGTATGGCCGCCGCCCTGGGTTGGCGCTTTTTGAACGCTGCGGGCGACCCGATCCAACCCGTCGGCGGAAATCTCGAACAGATCGCCCGCATCCTGCCGCCCGAACAGCCCGTCGGCGAAGGCGTCGGGATAGAAATCTGGACCGACGTAACCAACCCGCTCCTCGGCGACCTGGGCGCCGCCCGCGTGTATGCCCCGCAAAAAGGCGCCGACTCCGACGCCGTCGAGCGCTTGGAACTCGGCCTCCAACGCCTCGCCGACGTCGCCGCTCCTTATGGCGTCGATCCGGCCGCCCCGGGTATGGGCGCTGCCGGCGGCCTCGGATTTGGCTGCCGCCTGTTTTTGAACGCCGCCGTCCGGCGCGGCGTCGACCGCCTGATGGATCTGACCGGCTTCGACGTCGTCCTCGCCGACTCCGACTTTATTCTGACCGGCGAAGGCCGCCTCGACGAGCAAACGGGCAACGGCAAAGTGGTCGCAGGCTTAATCGCCCGCGCGCACGGAAAGCCGGTCGTCGCGCTGTGCGGCGCTTTGCGCGCTTCGACCGATTATATTCAGGGGCTGGGGTTGCGCGCCGCGTTTTCTATTTCGCCCGGGCCAATGACTTTGGAAGAAGCGATTGCGGTGACGGAAGAAAATTTGGAAAAGGTAGCGGCAGAAGTAGCAAGGTTGTTGGCAGGCGTCTGAACCGGGAGTCCAGGTAGATTTTACAGATTTATGGGATATGCGGTATTGCGCCAGGCAAAGGACGTCGATCATTCTAATTTCAGGATGGGCAGTATAGGAAGCGTAGGTTTAAATGTATTTGAACCATATCTCAAAAATCGTTAAAATCGTATAAAAATCCCGGTTCAGACAAGGAACGCGAGCCGCCGTGATCACAATCCCTTTTAAAGGCTTGCATCTACATATCCGATAAAGCGCCTTTCACCCATTTTAAATTATTCTGAAACTCCGCATAAGAAGGAAAAGCGTTCGCCATTACCAACCATATTTTTTCACATGCTTTTAGGTAAAAAAGCGCCTTCGCCTGATCGTCCTTTTTATCTCTATAAAAAACGGCTAATTTTGAATACGAAATGGCCAACCCGTTTTTAAAGGAAACATTGTCCGGAAAGGCGGCATAAAGTTCATTTTTTAATCTGGAATATTCTTCGTAAAATTCTAACGCCCGACCCAAGTTGCCCTGCGCGGCATGGGTTTCCCCTATTTTTTCATACGAAATGGCCAATCCGTTTTTGAACGAAACATTGTCCGGCAAGACGGTATGGAGTTCTTTAGATAATTTTAAACCTTTTTCATAAAATTCCAACGCTCGATCCAGATCGCCACGCTCGACATGGATTTCCCCCAGTTTTAAATACGAAACCGCCAACCCGTTTTTAAAGCCAACATTGTCCGGAAAGGCGGCATGGAGTTCTTCAAATAACCGGGTTTCGTCTTCGTAAAATTCAAACGCCCGACCCAAGTCGCCTCGCGCAGTGTGGGTTTCTCCCAGTTTTAAATACGAAATGGCCAATCCGTTTTTAAAGACAACATTGTCCGGAAAGGCGGCATGGAGTTCATTTATTAATCTGGAATATTCTTCGTAAAATTCCAACGTCTTATTCAAATCGCCTAGCGCCGAGTGTGTATTCCCTAAATTTTGATACGAAATGGCAAACCCTTTTTTAAAGGCAACATTGTCCGGAAAGGCGGCATGGAGTTCTTTCTCTAAACGGTTATATTCTTCATAAAATTCCAATGCCTGACCCAGGTCACCCCGCTCGGCATGAGTGTTTCCAATTTTTTCATAAGAAATGGCCAACCCTTTTTTAAAGGCAACATTGTCCGGAAAGGCGGCATGGAGTTCTTTCTCTAAACGGTTATATTCTTCATAAAATTCCAATGCCTGACCCAGGTCACCCCGCTCGGCATGAGTGTTTCCAATTT
>JBBRMZ010000078.1:0-19673 GCA_038230555.1 Chitinophagales bacterium | reverse complement strand
TTTTCGCCGGGCGGCGAAATTGCCGGTATCGTCAAAGAAGTTGGCGACGGGGTAGCTACTTTTAAGGCCGGAGACCGGGTTTTAGCGTTGACCGGATGGGGCGGTTTTGCCGAAGAAGCGTTGGTCGACGCCCATAAAGCATTTCCTGTTCCGACCGGCATGGACTTTATCGACGCCGCTTCGGTCATGTACAATTACGGAACTTCCTATCATGCGCTGAAAGATCGCGCCGAACTTAAAAGCGGCGAAACCCTGCTGGTTCTTGGCGCGGGCGGAGGCGTCGGACTGGCCGCCGTCGAATTGGGCGTTTTAATGGGCGCTACGGTGATTGCCGCCGCTTCTACCGAAGAAAAATTAGCGGTTTGTAAAGAAAAAGGCGCCGCTTATTTGATCAATTACTCTAAAGAAGAGCTGAAAGAAAGGATAAAAACAATAACCGGCGGTAAAGGCGTCGACGTCATTTACGATCCCGTAGGAGATCCGTATACGGAAACCGCGTTGCGGTCAATTGCCTGGAAAGGCCGTTATCTGATCGTCGGATTTGCCGGCGGCGCAATTCCTAAAATCCCGATGAACCTGCCGTTGTTGAAAGGGTGTTCGATCATAGGGGTCTTTTGGGGACAGTTTGCCGAAAAAGAATCTTCTAAGAATGCCGCAAACTTACAAACGCTGGCGGGCTATATCCTGGATAAAAAGATCAAAACCCATATTCATGCTATTTATTCGCTGGAAGAAGCGCCTAAAGCGATTAGGGAATTGATGGATCGAAAAATTATCGGCAAAGCAGTGATTGCGATGGATAAAACGCCAAATCCTGCCATAACAACCAAATCCTCAAACATACAGAAACAGGAGAGTTTTTCTTTAGAGGTAAAAAAAGAAGGCGCTATGCTTGTCTTTCATAACCTGGAAGCGCTTCGCGGCTATACCGGTAAATCTTTGGGCATAACTGAATGGCGGGAAGTGACGCAGGAAATGATCCAAGATTTTGCTAGAGCAACCGCAGATTTTCAATGGATCCACTTGGACGAAGCAAAAGCCAAAACAGATTCTCCTTACGGTAGAACTATCGCGCACGGATTTCTGACCTTATCGCTTTCGCCTGCATTTATGTACCAGCTTTTTAAAGTGGAATCCGCTAAAATGGGCGTGAACTACGGAACGAATAAAGTCAGATTCATTTCGCCCGTCCCTTCGGGAAGCCGCGTTCGGATGAAGGCCTTGCTTAAAGAAGCCGCAATAACTTCGGGCGGCGCTACAAAATTGATCGTGGAAGCGACTTTTGAAATAGAAGGTTCTGAGAAACCCGCTTGCGTTGCTGAATTGATTTCTATGCTTTACGAATGATACATAATAAAAAAGAAATAAAAAAGCCTGGCAAACAAATCGTCTGCCGGGCTTTTTTACAAGTCTTAATCTCCTTTTAAACCTTTTTAGCAGGAAGCGCCGTTTTACCCAGCGCGTAATAAATTCCTCCCAATAAATGTTGTAGAAACAACGAATCCGTATTATAGGCTTCTTTTATATGACCTAAACCGGTATACCACGACCGCCCGCCGTCGTAAGCGTGGTACCAGGCGATGGGGTGCTGGGCGCCCATGTTTCCGCCTTTATAACTGGACTCGTCCAAATTGAGCAAAACATGGACTTCCGGGTTGAATTGTTTGTAGTTATACCATTCGTCCTTGCGCTGCCAGACTGCCGGAAGAAAAGAAGTGGAGATGTTTGTATTATCGACCACTTTGATTTTAGCGACCTGCTGTTGCGGAGGATGACTGTCAAAATAAGCGCCGAGGAGCTTATTATACCAGGGCCAGTCATATTCGGTATCCGCCGCCGCATGAATACCGACAAAACCGTTGCCCGCTTCTATATATTTTTGAAAATCCACCTGTTCGGCGTCGCTCAGTACGGTATGCGTGGTGCAAAGAAAAACAACCGCTTGATACTGTTTTAAATTTGCAGCGTTGAACTGAGTAGAATCCTCCGTAAAATCAGTCAGAAAACCGTTCTCTGTCCCCATTTTCTGAATAGCGGTGATGGCTACCGGGATACAATCGTGGCGGTAACCGGCGGTTTTGGAATAGACCAGTATTTTTGCCGTTCCGCCGGCTTTAGAACCTTTAGAGCCGCAGCCCGACGTCAGCCCCGCGCCCGCAATCAAAAGCGCGCTATAAAGAAGAATTATTTTAGCATTCATACTGTAGTTGGTTAATAATGATGATAGATTTTTATCCGGCTATTTATACGGTCGGCGTTTTCCAGCCGTTTTGATAATTGGCTTTGGTCAGGTTATGCGCTTTAGAGTCGTCCACGATCTGTTGTTTGGCGGCGTCCCAGCTAATCCGGCGACCAACGCGAAGCGCGATGTTTCCCAATGAAGCATTCAGCGCGGTATTATGGGCGAAAGCAATGTCGCAGGCAGGCCTCGCGCGCGACTGCATACACTCTATAAAATTTTTATGGTGATTGAGCAAACCGTCGTCCGACCTTTTCTGAAGGGCGATGGCCTCCATCCTGCCTTTTTCAGGAATCACTTCCCATCCTTCGCGGTCGACGACGAGCGTGCCCAAGTTTCCGATAAACCCGACGCCATGATTTCTGCCGTAAGGACCTCCGTCGACGCCGTTTGCGTGTTCCCAGATCATGTTATACCCGTCAAATTCATATAGCGCCTGAAGCGTGTCCGGCGTTTCCATCGCGCTGTTCGGGTCGGAGTTGCCGCCGATCGCCATGACGGATTTAGGGCCTTGCGCTTTCATACCCAATAGGGCCATATCAATGATGTGGACGCCCCAGTCGGTCATTAGTCCGCCTGCATAATCCCAGTACCAGCGGAAATTGAAGTGGAAGCGGTTTTCGTTGAACGGACGCTTTGGCGCCGGGCCGAGCCACATATCGTAATCCACGCCCGCCGGAACCGGCGAATCCGGCTTTTTCAATACGGTTTTCATCCAGCCCTGGTATGCCCAGGTTTTGACGAGCCGGATTTTTCCTAATTTGCCGGACTGCACAAAATCAGTGGCGTCTTTCCAGTGCTGATTACTTCTTTGCCATTGGCCTACCTGCACCACGCGATTATATTTGCGCGCCGCAGCCAGCATGATATTGCATTCTTCGATGGTTCTGCCCAACGGTTTTTCCACATAGACGTCCTTTCCGGCTTCGCAGGCGTTAATCATCATCAGCGCATGCCAGTGATCGGGTGTACCGATGATGACATGGTCAATATCTTTATTTTCCAGCAGTTTGCGGTAATCGCCGTAAGCGATCGCTTTCTTGCCGGTCAGTTTTTCCAGTTCGCCGTTACGCTGGTCTAAAACGTTTTTATCGACATCGCACAACGCAATGCATTCCGTTTGCGGAATTTTCAGGTGCGCCTGCAAGTTAGACCAGCCCATTCCCTTACAGCCGATCAGGCCGAAGCGAAGTTTGTCGCTGGGGGCTATTTTTGTCGACGGAGCAAAAAGCCCGCTTTTCGGAAGGCGTCTAAGTATGGTTGCGCCGGCGGTCAGTTGAATAGATTGCGTTAAAAAATCTCTTCTTTTAATCATATTGGCTGGTTAATTAATTATAAATAAGGATAGCGAAATTAAGCTATTTTCTTTTAGAAAAAAATTCTTTTCGATTTATCGCTGATTTTTAAAGTATTTTAACGGGTAATTCGTCTGGTATAATAAGAATGAACGCGTACATGCAAAAAATCGAAGTAGTTAGCGGCGGGAAGGATCGGGGAAATCTTTTAGAGGATACTTACCAACGGGAAAAGAACCGGCTGCTTTCCTTCATCATACAACGGACGCCCACCCGGGAGGACGCCGAAGACGTGCTGCAGGACGTTTTTTATGAATTGACGGAAAGTTACCAGTTAGCTAAACCCATCGAGAAAGTAGTCTCCTGGTTATATCGCGTTGCGAGAAACCGGATCACCGACTGGTACCGGAAAAAACGGCCCGAACGATTGGACGACGGCGCTATTCATACGGAAGAAGAAACCGAGGAACCGCTTAGTTTGGCCGATATTTTACCCGATCCCGAATTACTTTCGGACGACCGGATGATGTGGGACGCCGTGTACGACCAGATCGCTGAAGCCATAGAAGAATTGCCGGACGCACAACGGGAAGTGTTTGAATGGCATGAAATAGAGGGCAAAAGTTTAAAGGAAATAGCCGAATTGACTGACACGCCTATCAAAACGGTGATTTCCAGAAAGCGATACGCCATTTTATATCTAAGGTCTGTATTGCAGGATTTATACCGGGAAGCCCTGGACGAATGACCGGAGTAAGCGCGAGGTCTGATTTATTTACTTAAATTTCATCATTTAAAAAATTATTCAATGGATAATAGATTCAAAGGAAGGTTCAAAATAAAAATTGCCTTCATGATTATTGCAGCTATTCTCGTCATGGGAACCGGGACGATGTTATTGTGGAACTGGCTTATCCCTTCGCTTTTTCACGGGCCGGCTCTTACTTTTCTCGAAGCCCTGGGTTTATTGGCCCTCTCTAAAATCCTCTTCGGCGGATTTGGCGGGCGGCGGGGAGGGTGGAACAGAGGCGGCGGCGGGCCTCAAATGTGGAAAGAGAAAATGCGCGAAAGAATGGCGAACATGTCGCCGGAAGATCGCGCGCAGTTTTCCCGCAGGATGGAAGGCCGCTGCGGCAGACGGTCAGAAAGTCAGCCTGTTCCGGATGACAGGACTGTTTAAAAAGGGGCTTTTGTGTTAACTATTTGATTAGCCCAAACCTTAAAAACTGATAGCCGACGGCTGAAAGCTGATAGCTGCTTACCCGCTTATTGTAAATGTTTTTTATAGGAAGTCTTTCAGGAATACCGCCTGAAGGGCTTTTTTTTATCAATTAACCAGCCTGCCCTTCCAATAATACTTTTTTAGAATATTGGTTAATAGACCGACAGTAAAAATATAGCCGATGTGAAATAGTTGAGAAAAGAAATATCCTTTCAACAGGTCTTTTCTATGGAAGTATGCAGCCATTTCCCGTAGAAATAGAAAATCGACGATAAACTTTATGCAAAACTGGAAAAGGAAAAGGTAAAAAAAAGTGCTATATAGAAAAGAAAAAAGGAGCGACGCCATTATATTACAACAAAAAAGCAATACCAGGCCTAATTGCACAGTCGTGATCTTTTGCTGATATTTAGTCGATTTTGAAGCCCAACGGAGGCGTTGGCTAAAAAAAGAAGAAATATCCGGTTGTACTAAAGTAGAAGTAATCGCGCGCGGATTTTTAATATAGCCGATGCGATCGGGATATTTATGCGCAATTTTCTGCATCAATAGCATATCGTCGCCGGAGGCCAATTTGTTGATGCCCGTAAACCCGCCGACTTCGTCAAATACTTTTTTTTCGTAAGCCAGGTTGGCTCCGTTGCACATATAATTATATCGGCCGATAATCCCCGCGCCTGTAACGCCCATCATACCGGCAAAATCGAGCGCTTGGAAGCGTTGAAACGCGTTCTCCACGCCCGTTAAAGCAACCGGAGCGGCAATAAAAGCCGGGCGGTATTTTTCATAATAAGAAGCAATTAAATATAGCCAACTTTTATCGGCTATACAGTCCGCATCGGTCGCCACGATCAGTTCGCCGGTCGCGCAGGAGATCCCGTACTCAATAGCGGATTTTTTAAACGCAATCGTATAGGCGGGACGATTGGCAAAATAATCTTTAAGGTGAAGTAAAACGAGTGACGGATGGTCAAACGTCCGGGTTAAAGCCGCAGTTTCATCCGTAGAATGATCGTCAACGACAATGATTTGCAGCAACGCGTCCGGGTATTGATTATCTAGGACGGACTGCAAACATTCGCGGATAAAAGTCGCTTCGTTTCGGGCGGGAATAATAACAGAAAGCGCGGTATGAGGAACATAGTCAACCGGTATTTGCCAAAGCGGAATTCTTTTCCAGTCGCTCAGATATTTGACAATTAATAAAAAATAAGCGAGCGAAAGCAAAAGAGAAACAAGGACATAAAAAACCATAGTTCAACTACAATATAGCGCGTTTTTTGAGGAGCGCTAAAAATAAAAGATCCTAAAGAAGTTAATTATTGTCTTCTTTTTCTGTTTTTCCTCCTCTCCGTTCGTTCCACAAGGGCTTACTGTCTAACTCCTCATAATCGGCGAAACCGTTATTATCCGCAGGCTTTCCATTTTGGCGCTTCAAATTAAGTTGAGCAGAATTGTGTAGCGTTTCCACTTTATTAAAAAACATGGCTTTTAAAAACAACCATAAAAACAAGAACGGATAGAAAAATACGCCTGCAACCGCCCAAATAACCCCCCGTAGCGGATCGCGGCGAAAAATAGCGCCCAGATTGACCACGTAATCAATTAAGACTTGCCGACGGATAAGCGCCGTAACAATTAAAAGAATGGGAGCTATAAAATAGAGGAGCCGAACCAGGCCGCGCAATAAAATAAAAATAAAAAGGATTGCACCGATCGCCATGGCGATTCTGATCAGTATATCAAGCGGCTGACCGGCAGCGGGACGATTATTATTAGGACTATTATCATATAAGGCCATAGAATGTTTGTTTTCGGCTTTTTAAAGCCCGTTAATAAGCGGGAGCGGCGGTAAACTGCATTTCATACAATTCGCGGTAGCGTCCCTGGTTTATTTGAATCAGCGCTTCATGCGGACCAAATTCTTTTACTTCTCCTTTTTCCATGACCAGTATGTTCTGAGCATGGCGGATGGTAGAAAGCCGGTGCGCAATAATGATACTTGTCCGGCGGGCGATGAGTTTTTCTATAGCATACTGAATAACTCCTTCGCTCTCCGGGTCAATAGAAGAAGTAGCTTCGTCAAGGATCAAAATATCGGGATCAAACACCAAAGCCCTTACAAAAGAGATCAATTGCCTTTGACCCATAGATAAGGTGGCGCCCCGCTCCATCACCTGGTAATCGTAGCCGCCGGGAAGACGTTCAATGAATTCATGGGCGCCGATCATTTTCGCGGATTCTATCACCTGCTCGCGCGAAATAGCCGGATCCCTGAGCGTAATGTTTTCCAGGACAGAGCCGCCAAAAAGAAAAACGTCCTGCAAGACCACTGAAATTCTGCGGCGCAAACAGCGCAGATCATATTCTTTAATATCCACGCCGTCGATAGAAACAACTCCTTTCTGGATTTCATAGAATCTGCTCAAAACGCTGATAATAGTGGTTTTCCCGGAACCGGTGCTTCCGACGATAGCCAGCGTCTCGCCGCCTTTAATTTTAAAACTGACGTCCTTCAATACTTTATTTTCTCCGTCGTAAGAAAAGTCTACGTGCTTAAATTCAATATTCCCCCTGAAATGATCCGCTTTAATAGCGCCGGAGGGCTCCAGGTTATCTTTATCCTCCAAAAGATCGAATACCCGGCCTGCGGCCACCATGCCCATTTGCAAAGTATTGAACTTATCCGCCAGCGTTCGGACGGGCCGGAACAACATATTGAGATAAACAGGAAATGCCACTAAAACGCCCAAAGTGATCTGGTTACCGATTACGCCCCTGGCGCCATACCAAACCATGATACCCAAAGCGGCGGCGGATATAATTTCAACAAAAGGAAAGAACAAAGCGTACGCAGTAATGGCGTTCAGGTTTGCCCGCGTGTATTCCCGGTTTATCACATTAAATTTAGCCAGCTCTTTTTTCTCGGCATTAAAGATTTGGACGATCCGCATCCCGGTTATATGCTCCTGGAGAAAAGCGTTCATTTTAGCGACCTGGTTTCGGACTATCTGGAAAGATTTAGCGACCGAATTTTTAAACATCCGGGAGCCAATAATGAGGGGCGGCACGATGACCATCGACGCAAGCGTCAATTTCCAACTGGTATAGAACATAATGGCCAGCACGACAAAAACGGTGAGCATATCCGCAACAATGGAGATAATACCCTCAGAAAAAACATTATTAATGGTTTCGACGTCATTGATCGTGCGCGTAGTAGAAGTGCCAATGGCCGTTTTATCAAAATATCCCAGATTAAGGCTGGAAATATGTTTAAATACCCGGACGCGCAAATCGCGGATAACGGATTGGCCCAGCCAGCTGGTGGTCAGGTTAAAAATGTAAAGCAGGCAGCTTTCCAGAATTAACAAACCGATCAGGATTAACGTCATTTGGGTCATTCCGTTGACGTCGTATTTGAAAATATGATCGTCGACCATCTTCTGGATCAGGAAAGGGCGCGCGCTGGACAAAGGCGCCAGCACAATGGCTAAAAACGCGGCGGAAAAAAAAGCCAACCGATAAGGCTTTGCAAGCCCGATGATACGGGAAAACAGGTTATAATCGAATTTTTTCTTTGGCGCTTTCATGTCTAAAGAAAGATTTATAATATAAAGTCAGGCAGACGTTCAGGTAAAGACAAAACAAATTATATCAACAAAATTAGGGCTTAAAAGATTATTTCCTGAAAAACCCCGCATATTTTACCTTCATTTTATTTCTTTAAAAACAAGCGGTTTATTTTTTCCACTCAAACGTATTGATCATCTCAATAACGTCTTTTTTTACAAAATCAAAAACGGGCGCCAGGGAATCCGGTCTTGTTTTCGTATTAAAATAAAGGGCTCCCCTTAAAAAATTCCGGGTACTGTCCGTTAAATAAAACTGGAAAGGCGAGGCTGCGGGTCCCTGGATATCGAAGACAAACCCGGCAACTCCGTTGGGTTTTTTAATGGGCAATTCGTCGATAAAGTCCGCTTTTGAAGTATGTTTGTCGGCCAGGTCAAAAGCGTCCTTGCGCAGTTTTTCAAACGTATTTTTAGCGTCAATTGCGTAATAACTACAATGGAGCGTCGCATTCAGAGACGGAATAAATAAATTGAACCAGCAGTCGCTTGGAGGTTTTTCGTCAAAAAATACCGTGTCCCGCTGGACGACGGCGTATGTAGGATATTGAAATGTAAAATGGCAATAGTTTTCATCAAAGGGCTGGTAAGATTTTACCGGGTAAATGACGCGCGGAAATCCGCGGGGTTTTGGGGTATAAACCGTTTCCTCGCAGGCGCTCAACATATAAAGAGCGGCAAAGAACAGCGCCCCTAAGACGCCCGCCGGAATAATTGTTCTCCTGAATACTCCGTTATGGGAATTAAATTTCATATACCAGCAATCCGTTTTTCATCCGCGGTTCAAAAAAAGTAGATTTAGGCGGCGTTACGCCGTTTGAATCGGCGATATTAAATATATCTTCAAAATCGGCGGCGTGAAGATAGAAGGCGGCAGACGGTAGATGTTCGAGCGCTATTTTTTCAAGTTCTTCCGGGCTTTTCAGACCTTCCACATAAATGACGCGGTTATCTTTGCGAATGTTCTTAACGCCAAAGATTGGCTTTAAAATCTTTTCATTGAGCAACTGGGCGTCGAGCGCCGTTTTGTCACCCCCTTCTTCAAATTCTTTCATTACGGATTTTCTCCACTGCAAATAAAACCAGTCGCCGTTCAGACAGAACGTCATATCCAGTTTCCGGTGAGGAGCCGCCGCTTTTTTAAGAAATCGAACGACAAATAAAGCGCGCAATTCCTCTAAAATTTTATCGGGCTCTTTACCGTTTAATCCCTGTACGACGCGATGAAAAGCAAAAATTTCGAGCTCCTGCGGCGCAAAAAAAGCGCACAATAACTTAGACGCGCCTTCCAAACCCGCTTTATACAAAAGCGCCATGGTGGCGCTGCGATGATGCCCGTCGGCAATATAGGCGACGGACATTTGTTCTTCAAAAAAGCGGACTATCGCCGCGATCGCGGGCGGATCTGAAAGCCGCCAGAAAGAATGTTTTTCTTCTCCAATCGTGATCGTATAAAATAGCGGCGTTTGCGCCTGATAAGTTTTTAGCAAAGGCGTCAAGGAGACGGAATAAGGGTAAGTCAACAGAACGGGTTTAATGGACGCTGTTCGTTGCCTCAATAATTCCAATTGTATCTGTTCGTTTTTTACAATGGTAGTTTCGTGCTTTTTGATATTCCCAACCAGGTAATCTTCTATATCGGCGCAGGCTACTAATCCAATAAAACTTCGTTGCAGCGCGTCGACCTGATAAATATAGAAAGCTTCGACGTCTTCGGTTTGAAAAAATCCCATCGCTTTGTAGTCGGCATATTTTTCTTTGACGGTTTCAAAAAAAGCTTCGTCCGTTGGTATGCGTTCCAGTTTTGGGTATACGGCTTTAAAAGGAAATATTTTCATAATAGTATCTCATTTTGCTTTACTCATTCGGTTTTGGTTATATCTAAAATTTTGCCTTTGTTACGGATTCAACCGCCCCTACCCCACTTTCATTCTGAACCCGACGCTGTGAATATTCTCAATTTTGATCCGCTCGTCCTGGTTCAAATACCGGCGCAGTCTCGAAATAAAAACGTCAAGACTCCGGCCCAGGAAATAATCGTCTTCTCCCCAGAGCGTTTCCAAGATGAAAGAACGCTTAATGACCTCGTTTTTATTTTCAATGAACATTTTCAACAGGTCCGCTTCTTTCTGCGTCAGCGTTTTATTGATGTTTTCATATTTAAGGGTAAGATTTTTATGGTCCAGTAAATATTTACCGATGGTCAGATAGGTAGGGATGGCGGGGGAAGAGATTTTAGATCTTTTTAGAAAGATCTCTATTTTCAATATTAATTCCTCTATGCTAAAAGGTTTGGTCAGATAATCGTCGGCGCCCAATTTCAACCCTTTGATCTTATCTTCTTTTAATGATTTTGCCGTTAAAAAAATGATCGGAACCTGCGTATTGTATTTTCTGATCTCTTCAGCGATCATAAAACCGTCGGCGTCGGGCAGCATAATGTCCAGAATACAGAGATCAAACTGGTCGTCTTTAACGATATTGAGGGCTTTCTGACCGTTATCGCAATAAGTAATTTGATAGCCTTGCAGTTCCAGATTATCTTTAGTGACGAAACTGAGACTTTCGTCGTCTTCCACATAGAGTAAATGGGCTTTTGTCATATAAATCTGTCTAATTATTTTGTCAGATTGCTTAATAAAGAACCAGGTCCGTAAGATATTTTATCAAGGTCTTCCCTACTGCCCCGGAAAACATTGAAATCAACATATCCGTCGATACCGGCAATTTTACCCCGGTTTCCGTATTGCCAAAAATACCAGTCTGTGCCTGCCGCCAGTTTAGGGCGGTTGCTTCCGTAGCGGGCGATCCAAATGGGCGAATCGTCAAAGGCGCCTGCAATAAATTTGTTATAAAATTTATAATGGGTATAAATGATCGGTTTAATATTATATTGAAGGTGCAAAAGATAGATCATGGATTTGAGGCTTTTCCTTAATTCTTCCCTTTCAACATCCTCGTCGTTTTCGACGTCGATAACGGGGGGAAGATCGCCAAACTCCAGTTGTACTGTTCTTTTAAAATTATTAAATTGGTCCAGCGCTGGAATGGAAGCGTGAAAATAAAGATAGGCGCCGCGTTTTATACCTACCCTTTTCATTTGAACCCAGTTGTCGCTATAATATTTGTCCGCCAGATCTTTTCCTTCGGTAGCTTTTACAAATGCAAAAGTAATCCCTTTCTTTGCGACTGTATCCCAGTTTATTTTTGCCTGATGACGTGAAATGTCAACTCCATATACCTCATATCCGGCTAAAAACTGCGTTTCGTTCTCGCAAGCCGACCCGGACAAAACAACACAGATCAAAATCATGTAAAAATAGTTCATGCTATAGAAACAACAAACAATAAAAAATTACGCTTTGTTGGACGCCGGAGGTCAAAAAAAACGAGTAGATAATTAAAATAAAGCTTTTACATAATGTAAAGAACTACAAAAATAAGCGCTTAAAACAAATAAAAGAATTTAATCTCGGTCAATTCCGTGATTTACTGGTTTACCGGCAAACTATCTTTAAACTTAAATATATGTATTTTTTAAAATTTACAGTTCCTGCATGGTTATTTTTGAAATAAATATTTATTAAGAGCGGATAATTTTACGAAAATTTGTAATTTTACCGAAAATAAGGTTTAACGTCTTAAACAATAAAAATGTCTACTCTTCTTCCCCGCTTCAGCGAATCGCATAATTTCTACAGCGATCTTAAAAGCCGGGTCAATACTTATTTTGATCAACACAATAAAAAAACCACCGGAAACTGGACGCTTTTCTCAAAAGCCATTATTTTGGTTGGCGCGCATATTGCCTTTTATACCCTCGCCCTTCATACAAAAGTTGACAGCCATCCTTATTTAGCGTTGACCTATTGGGCAATTTTAGGCCTTCTTACTGCGGGTATTGGGTTTAACATCATGCATGACGGCGGCCACGGTAGTTTTTCCAAATATAAATGGCTCAACCGGGTCGCCGCTTTAACGCTGAATGTGTTGGGAGGTAACGACTATATGTGGCATATCAAGCATAACGTCATTCATCACGGTTTTACCAACATTGACGGCGTCGACGACGACATCAATATAGAGCCTCTTATGCGGATGTGCGTTTCTCAAAAGAAACGCTGGTTTCACCGGTTCCAACATATTTACGGCGCTTTACTCTATAGCTTGCTTCATTTTTTATGGGTTTTTTTCTTGGATTATGGAAAATATTTCAGAAAAAAGGTGGCCGGCGTCCCTATTAAAAGATTGACAGGCTGGCAGCATATTAGTTTCTGGGGTGGGAAAGTAGGTAATTTAATCGTTTTTATGGTCATACCGATCCTCATGGTCGGCTGGTTCGACGCGCTGATCGGCGTCAGCGTTTTTTTGGCGGTCACCGGATTTGTGATCAGTCTGGTTTTCCAACTGGCGCATGCTGTCGAGCAAACTCATTTCCCGGTCGCCGACCAGAGCGGTAAAATTAAAAACGAATGGGCGATCCATCAGATTCAAACTACCGCTAATTTTGCCACAGACAATCCAATTGTTACATGGTTTTGCGGAGGATTAAATTTTCAAATAGAACATCATTTATTCCCAAAAATCAGCCACGTCCACTATCCGAACATCAGCAAAATTGTGCGAAGCGCCTGCGCGGAATATGGTATCCGTTATATTGAATATCCGCGGATGTATTCAGCCGTTGTGTCTCACTTCCGTTTCTTAAAAAATATGGGCAGCATCTAATTCAGGCTAAACGGTAGAAACGCAAGATTTTGGGTCTCGGCCCGCCCTGATTATGACCTCAAAAATTTTAGCGCCACGCCGTTTGTCCATCCAAAACCGTCCTGGGCGGGATATTCTCCGCCTCCGGCGATGAGGTCGTTTTCTTCTACATTGTATTTCTCCATCATTTTCCCGGTTTCCTGATAAACGCGGATATTGGAGTCTGTCCATCTTTTTTTAATTTCTTCAGCCAGTCCGTCGATTCCATAGTTTCTTAGTCCCTGATAAGCCATCCATTGAAGCGGCGCCCACCCGTTTGGCGCGTCCCACTGTTGGCCGGTCGTCCGGTCGGTTGTCGCCAACCCGCCTTTTTTTAAAAACTTTTCTTCCAGCGCTTTTGAAACCTGTCGCGCTTGTTCTGCCGTAGCCACATTAAAAAACAAAGGGAAAACGGCGGCCAGCGAATAGACGTCTTTTTGTTTTTCAAGAACGAAATCATAGTCAAAATAATACTCTGCCGATTCGCTCCAACAAAGTTCCTGGATAGCTCGCTTTCTGGAGTCGCTTTTCTGCTCAAACTGTACAGCTAAAATAGCAGAAGCAGCTAAATGATAAGCTTCTCCTAATTTTTGCTCCAGAAAATAAAGCAGGCAATTCAAATCAACCGGCAGTATCTCTGTTGTATGAATGCTCGACATATTTGCGCCGTCTGCAAACCAGCGGCTGCTAAAATCCCAGCCGGATTCGCAGGCTGCGCGGATATGCCGGAAAATTTGCGGCGTCGGGCCGGGCGTATGTTCATATAATTCGACGTCTTCTTTATAAGACTCTTCGCGCGGCGCGTTATTTTCGTCCCAGTACCTGTTCAGCAAACCTCCATTCCGGATTCTGACCACCCGCTTAACGCCGGATCGGTCGGAGTTAAGAAGCTCGGCGTTTTTCATCCAGAACGCGTATTCTTTTTCTAATTGCGGCAAATACTTTAACAATACGTCTTTCCCTTTCGCGCGGGCAAAAAGGTCGACCATCAAAGCGTAAAACGGGGGCTGAGACCTGCCTAAAAAATAAGTCCTGTTGCCGTTGGGTATATATCCCAAAAGATCGATCAGGTAAGAAAAATTATCAATCATGCTTTCGATTAAATCATAGCGTCCGCTAACCTGTAAACCGAGCATAGTAAAATAACTGTCCCAATAATAAATTTCCGAAAACCTGCCGCCGGGAATGATATACGGAAAAGGTAAAGGAATCAGGGTCCCGGGCGCTTCCTTATCTGCTTTTTTGGTTAATACGTCCCAAAGTATAAGAAGATGAGCCTCCGCAGATTCTGTAAGGTCGCTTTGGTATTCAGTTTCGGACGTTTTTGGTTTTTCAAAATGATCGGAAACAAAAACCCGGAGGTTAAAATCCGTGCCGCCTTTTTCCTGCTCATATTGTTTTGCGATATAAGCGCAGGAAAATTTTGGCGTTAAATCAACGAATGTTTTAGAGTCTTCAAAGATTCCGCTTAATTGGACGTCGTGAAAAAAAACGCCTAATTCATGGACGTTCATCATCGGTTTTGCCGGTTGCGCTATTATGCCCATTGTTCCGTTACTATTATTAATCGTAGTGTTTAGATTAGATCATGATCCAACATTTCAGGTCCGGCGTTCAAATGAACGGTTGCAACGCTATATCGACTTTGTAGCTTTTTGAAAAAAAGTAAACAAATAATCAGGAGCGCCATTGGGAACAATGAAAAATAAAACGCTTGCTGGCCGCCCAGTTTTTGAAACATATAACCGGTAATAATGGAACCGGTTGTTCCGCCCAAAGCTGAAAAAATAATGATTAGCCCTGCCGCTAGTCCGTGCTTTTTTGCAGGCAAAGCCGTGAGGATCAAAGAATTAATTGCGGGATAAATGGGCGAAATTAAAAACCCGATTAACGGGAAAATGAAGGCTACTATAGGGACGTCCGACCAGCCTGCGATGGGTCGCTCCGAAATGCCGGACGCCAATGGAAGCGTCAGAATGACTAAAGCGGCGGCGGCTACGATACAGGAGATCAATAAGACGATCCAGGAGATTTTTTTAATGACGACTCCCGCAATAAATCGCCCCAATGCGGAAGAAACGGCTAAAATACTGGCCATCTGAACGCTTAAAGCGGCGGGAAGATGCAAAACTTTACTATTGAAAGTAGGCAGCCAACTCATAATGCTCTGTTCGATGAGCACATAAATGAAGGCGCTGGCAATAAAGACCATTACAAGGGGAACGGCGATCAGCTCAAACATTTGCCGGAAGCCTCCTGCCGCCGATGCGGCGGATTCTTTATTAATAGCCCGGCTTTCGTCGATCGGCGTGGTCAGCAACAATAGAAAAGCCAGGATGGAAAGAGCGCTAAGCACATAATAGACTTGAAGCCACGCGGCAGATTGCGCGTCGTCCGCTTTCATAAATGAGCTAAATAAGAAATATCCGCTTAAAATACCCACCATAAAGAAAGATTCTAAAAAACTCATCAAACTAATGTGTTCGCTTTCGTCCTTAGCGACTATTCCAATCATGACAAAAACCGACACTTTTATTAATGCAAAAGAAACGCCGGCTATGACAAACAACAGTTTGGTTGCCCAAAATGAATCCAGCGACGGGATAGCGAGGCAAGCTACCGCCACCATTCCTAAGGCTAGCAGCATAGAATTTTTGTATCCGATCCGGTTAATATAGCCCGCAGCTATAAATGACGCAGCGGCGATGCTTAGGTCTTTACACGCTTCAAGGATAGCCGCCGACGATTCCAGAACGCCGTAATGGCGTTGCACCTGCAGGATTACCGTCCCAACGCTGTTTAATAATATAGCAAACAAAAAGTAATTAATAAAAAGAGATAGTTTGATTTTCCAGTGTTGCATTTGTTGGTATTTTATACGCTGCTAAAATGACGCAAACGCGTCAACAATAAAAAATAGCCGGCCTGAGCATCTAAAACTGAATTAGAAATATAGAGCGGCTAAATGTAGAAAAAATTTAGAATGATTCATGGAAACGGGTAAAATTAGAAATAAAAATTGGTTTATTTGTATAGAAGCCAAGAAATAAGCTTATTCTATTCATTTCATTTTAAATAAAAATCAGTATCATTTACCCTCCGATATAAAAAAAGCAGGACCATTGTCAAACAGCGCTTCTAATTCATAACTTAGTCGAATTGAGTAAAGGAACTAAATAAAGCGCTAATATTTTCATCTCATCAATGATTTTTCGCGCCGCGAATAGGAGTCCAACATCGGGTTATGCGAATAATGGGTTGAAAAAGTTCAAAAAGGCCTCAAAGACGATAAACCCGAAAATCAGTAGTGCATACATCGGGAGCATACCCCCTTTTATCCGCTAAATACCGATCAGGACTTGTATTTATCCTTAATGACCATCCCTTATTCGTAAAACCCCTGAGTCACATATAAGCCGTATATAAGCCGTACATAAGCCGTACCTGATGCATATCTGAGTCAGGTATGAGTCAGGTATGACTGCCCCCTCAGAATGTATCCGGTTTGGGAGAAGGTCGAACGAATGGGCGCCTTAAAAACGCTCTATTCATACATAATGGTTTCAAGTTGGATATCCTAAAAAGGTAGCACAGCGTCAAACCGCTTTTGCTGGTTTTTAACCCGTTATTCGCACAAGTTATATATAGACCAGATTTTGGGGGTCTATGGTCATGAGCGCTATTATTTTTGGTTCTTTTATTCCATTATTTGCATAGCTTAGGCTACGTAATAAATATCTTTTTTTTATGAATTATTAACTATAATATTTGCTTAATTATATTAATAGTTCTATATTTATCCGATTAAAGTTTCCGAAGTCATAGACGACCTTATATGAAGTTTAAAATTAACCAAATACTTACATTTTTTTTATGCTCTTTGTCTTTTGCACTGCAAGCTCAGGTTATAACTTTTTTTGCCGATTCGCCTCAATCTAGTTATTACGACGCAGGATCTGCCGTTTCAACCGCTCCAAGCGGGTTGGAAAAAGCTGGTCCCAATATGGATAAGATTCCCGTCGAGGCCAGCGTCCAGCCTTACGAAGGGAGCAATTTCCTTAGGGTATCCTGGACGTCCGCGACGGGCGGGAGTTGGGCGGCTTCCGTATCTGCTCCGGCGCTTGCTTTACAAAATATTTCCGCTACCGACGTGTTAACTTTTGCCGTCTATTCAAAAACCGGGCTTGGTAAAGATTCCCTGCCTTCTATTTTTTTCGGCGGGGCGCCCGGCGCCGCTTCTACCGGCAAGTATGCAATCGGCGCGTATGCCGGCGCCATTCCGGCAGGCATTTGGACGCAGGTTTTTGTCCCGCTGAGCGTTTTTTTCAACGATCCGTTGAATAAAAATGTAGACTTTACGCATGTTCTCACCGTCGGCTTCATCCAGGGAATCGCCGATGGCGTTTCTCATACGCTTTTTATAGACGACGTCAAAACCTATAATAGTACCAATATTGCCGGGCTGGCAAAACCTACCGGGCTGGTTGCAACGGGATATGAAAAACACATAGACTTGGCATGGGATCCGGCCTCGGCTGCCCAGACCAATACCACTCAAATCTGGAGATCAAACGATCAGGGGGCAAACTATTCGCTTACTGCGAATGTAGCCACCGGAATAAATTTTTACGAAGATTTTATCTCGACCGACTCCGGAAAAACGCTAAGATATAAAATATTAGCCGCCAGCGGCGACGGGTCCAAATCCGCGTTTAGCGATACCGCGTCTGCGTCAACGAAGCCTATGTCGGATTTGGATTTCTTAGATATGACCCAGCGGGCCACTTTTCGTTATTTTTGGGATTTTGGCCACCCGGTTTCCGGCATGGCGCGCGAACGGAATACTTCGGGCGACGTCGTAACCACCGGCGGTTCCGGTTTTGGCGTCATGGGTCTGCTGGCCGGAATTCAAAGAGGATACGTCAGCCGTTCCGACGGTTTGAACAGACTCATGAAAATCGTTACTTTTTTGGGAAACGCGGATAGATTTAAAGGCGCCTGGCCGCACTGGATGGACGGCAGAACGGGAAAAGTAATTCCGTTCAGCGATAAAGACAACGGCGGCGACCTGGTGGAAACGGCTTTTATGATACAGGGCCTCCTGACGGCCCGGCAGTTTTTCAACGGCGCTTCCAGCGACGAAACTACACTGCGACAAAAAATTACCCAACTTTGGGAAGACGTCGACTGGAATTGGTATCGTCAGAACGGCCAAAACGTTCTTTACTGGCATTGGTCGCCCAACTATAATTTTGCCATTAATCTGCCTATCCGGGGCTGGAACGAGACTATGATCGTTTATATACTGGCCATTGCCTCCCCTACCCACGGCGTTCCGGCCAGTTTATATACAACCGGATGGGCGGGCGGCGCATATCTAAATGGGAACAGCCCTTACGGATATAAACTGGACGTGGGTCCGAACAATGGCGGCCCTTTATTCTTTGCGCATTATTCCTTTTTGGGTTTCGATCCGAGAAATAAAAAAGACGCTTATACCAATTATTTTATCCGCAATAAAAACCATACGCTGATTACGCGGGCCTATTGCATCCAAAATCCCGGAAATTATAAAGGTTACAGCGATCAAAATTGGGGGCTGACGGCCAGCGACGATCCCGGAGGTTATCGGACCCATTCGCCCGTTATCCAGGACGACAATGGAACGATCACGCCAACTGCGGCGCTTTCTTCCACGCCTTATACGCCCTCAGAATCCATCTCCGCGCTAAAATATTTTTACCGAAACCTCGGGGTAAAGGTCTGGGGAGGAATGGGCTTTTACGATGCCTTTAACCAGGACAGAAACTGGTTTGCGATGTCTTACCTCGCTATCGACCAGGGACCGATCATTGATATGATCGAAAATTACCGTACTGGTCTGCTTTGGAAAAACTTTATGCTCAATCCCGAAATCCAGCCGGCTTTGGACAATATAGGCTTTAAACCGGACAGCGCGGCGACGGCGACGGTTGAAACCAAAACCGCAAATATTAAACTTTATCCAAATCCGGCTACAAACCGGATCAGTTTTTCAGCGGATTTCCCCGAAAACGACCTGTCTTCGTTGACTTTATTGAACGGGCAGGGACAAATCATCAGGAACTGGAAAAAAGAATTAATGGAAGACCGGAACCGAAAAGAGTGGTCGCTTCCGGTAGAAGGACTCCCCGGGGGAATGTATTTTTTCCAGGCGCGCGGTAATCAGTGGGTTATTACGAGAAAAATAGTTTTATTTGCATCCGGCTTTTAATAAGGCGTTTTTATTTTCCAAACGGCGTACTTTGAGACGCTTAATTCTGAAAATTGTACAAAGGATCACGAAAATCCCAGAGTTAAATTTTTAATTAATTAACCATTCAATTGTTTTATGATGAAAAAACTTTTACTACCCTTACTTGCAGTTATGCTGGCGGTAGGAAGCATGAAAAGTCAGACCATTTACGAAGATTTCGCCAACGGGGTCGCTAAACAACCCTGGGGAGTCATTGACACCGGCGCTGGTACTTATTTGGGCGTTGTAAATAATCCGGCTCCCAGCG
>JBBRMZ010000077.1:0-20506 GCA_038230555.1 Chitinophagales bacterium | reverse complement strand
CCTTTTTAACTGGATGATTGAGAAAACCAAGATTCAAACAGCCTCAAAAGTGAGGGCTACCGCCGGTTTAATGACGCATATTTTCGGCTCAATCGTCACAGCGCTGCTTTTTTGGCTGTTTTAACCCATTATTCGCATAATTAATTGAAATATTGATTATTCTGGCTCAAACCCAAGAATTATACTAAACCGCGCATAATCTCCCAGTTTAGTAGAAGGGTATTTATCGGGCTTATCAAACCCGATCCCGTAATCGAAGCCGAGCGTTCCGAACATCGGCAGGAAAACCCGCAAGCCAATCCCGGCGGAACGACGCAAATCGAACGGACGGAATTTGCTGAAACTATCCCACACGTTGCCGCCGTCGGCAAAGGCGAGGACGTAAATGGTAGAACTCGGGTTCAGGGAAACCGGGTAGCGCAATTCGGTAGAGTATTTGGCGAATGTGGTTCCGCCGGTTTGGTTACCCTGCGCGTCGTTGTTGGCCGGCAGGTCGGTCGTTTCGTAGCCCCGGAGGGAAAGCAATTCTTTACCGGTAAGACCAATTTGGCGGTTGGCGAGCCCGTCGCCGCCGAGCACGTAGCGGCCAAAAATGGAATAACCGACGGCGGGATTATAATAACCGAGGCTGCCGAGTTTAGCAGAAGTTTTCAGCACCAGTTTGCCGGCTATTTGCGTGTACCACTCCGCCCCAAAGCGCCATTTATAAAACTCGACCCAACGGAATTTATCCTGGACTGTCAGGTCCGCATAATTAACTTTATTGCCGAACAGGTTATTCAGGTAAGAATAGGGCGGGCTGGCCTGCAAGGTCAAAGATATTTTGGATCCGCTTTTTGGAAAGGTTGGTTCCGATATAGAACTCCGCAAAAACGTTTGCGAGATACTGACGCTGTTAAAATCTCCCTGGCTAATGCCCGCAAAAAATCCGGGATAGTTATTAACGCTGATGTTTTGGTATTCAAAAGCGGTGGTGGAAATAAAGTTGTCGTCCGGCCATTTCAGACGGGTTCCCAAACTTACCGAGCCTTGCAAAATGCCGATATAATTATCGGAAAGCAGTCCGGTCACGCCTTGCGAATACTTGGTGTACGCCAAACTGGTTGTCAGGGAATTGGGTTTTTTGCCGCCCAGCCACGGTTCAGTAAACGACGCCGTGTAGGATTGAAAATATTTGCCGTTGCTTTGCGCGCGGATGGAAAGGCGCTGCCCGTCGCCCTGCGGCAGCGGCGACCAGGCTTTTTTATTAAATAGATTTCGGGTAGAGAAATTATTGAAGGAGACGCCCAGCGTTCCGACCACGCCGTAGCCGCCGAAACCGGCGGACAGTTCCAACTGGTCGGAAGGTTTTTCTTCTACTTTATATTCGATGTCCACTGTTCCGCGCTGCGGATTAACGGGGGTATTGATCCCCAGCGCCTCCTGATTGAAATAACCCAAATTAATGATCTCACGCTGCGAACGGATGATCTCGGCGCGACTGAACTTATCGCCGGGCAGCGTGCGCAGCTCGCGGCGGATCACATGATCGTGCGTGCGGTCATTCCCTTTGATCGTTACTTTATCAATCGTCGCCTGCGGGCCTTCATATATCCGCATTTCCAGATCTACTGAATCGCCGACAATGGCGATTTCAGTTGGTTCTATATTGAAAAACAAGTATCCGTAATCCATATATAGCGAACTAACATCTCGGCCATCCTGGCTGAATTTCAAACGATTTTCCAGTAGTTCGGTATTATATACGTCGCCTTTGTTGATCCCCAATACCTGCGAAAGCGTGGAGGTGTCGCGGATTGAATTGCCTTTCCAGGTAATGTTTCTGAAATAGTAACGCTTGCCTTCGTCGACTTTCATATTGACCATCAGTTGGCCCTTCTCATTTCGCCAGATGCTGTCGCCCAGGATAGCGGCGTCGCGATACCCTTTGTTGTTATAAAATTTGACGATCTTCTTTTTATCGTCGTCGTAATCGTCCCGGACCAGCTTAGAGGAGGCAAACAGTTTATTTTTCTGGTGCGTTTTATCCATCTGTTTCCGAAGCTTTTTATCGGTAAAGTGAGCGTTACCGGTAAAAGCTATGGATTTGATATGGACTTTACCTCCTTTATTAACGTCAAAGATTAGTTTTTCAGCGTTGACCCGCTTAGGGTCCGATATTTCCTGCACGCTTACTTTAGCGTCCAAAAAACCTTTATCTTTATAATGCTTTTCAATGCCTCGGGAAGCGACGGTCAATCCGCTTTCCGTAATAATACTGCCTTTTAGCAGGAACCGGTTGACAATATGGTTCAGATCGTCGTGATCGCCTTTTTTAACGCCATTATAAGTGTAGGTAGAAAGAGTTGGCCGTTCTTTGACCGCAATCTCAAAAAACAGGGCGTCGCCCACCTGCTTGGTTTTAATAATCTGCACGTCGGTGAACAGGTGAATTTTCCAGAGGGCTTTAATAGCGCGGGGAATATCTGTGCCGGGAAATTTTATTTTTCCGCCTACTTTCAATCCCGAGACCCCGATAAGGGTGTTCTCGTCGCTAAATTTAGCGCCCGTCACTTTGACGCCGCCGATCTCGTATTCTTTAGGTTTTTCGTAAGCAATAATGGGCAGGGTATCGACCGGCGTTTGCGCGTTGGCGCTTTGAATAAAAAAAAACGCGTTCAATACAAAAAAGGGCGCTAAAAAATTTCTCATCAATATTATTGAATAGTTATGAGTTATGAGTGATGAATGATGAGTTGTTCTTCATAAATGGTTTATTTATAAACCATTGCGAATATGAAAACCGGCGTCATTTTTATGCTCTAACTCAAATATTAAAAACTTGGACGGATTATGATAAAGGCGTCGTACTTTATAACTGATTTCATTTGGATTTGCAACCATAACGTATAAACCGGCGGTTTCGCTTCGCCTTAATAAAAATAAAAACGCGCTCTAAAAGCGCGGTTGCGATCATTGAAAAATTTATTTAGATTTTTCCACGCTCAAGCGTACGTCGGAAAGTTGTTCGCTGATCAGGCCAAAACGTCTTTCGCGGCGCTGAAAATCCAAAATAGCTTCGTAAAAATGCGCTTTCGTAAAAGCGGGCCAGAACACGTCCGTAAAATAAAATTCAGCGTAAGCCAGTTGCCATAATAAAAAATTACTCAACCGGTGTTCGCCGCTCGTGCGAATGAGTAGTTCCGGATTCGGGATACCGCTCGTGCTTAATTCTGATTCAAACGTTTGTTCGTCTACGTCGTTTGGATCAAGTTCTCCGGTCGACGCCTGTTGAGCTATATTTTTTACCGCCCGCATGATTTCCCATTTAGCGCTATAATTCAGCGCCAGGACTAAAGTCATGCGGTCGTTGTTTTTGGTTTTTTCTATGCCTTCCAACAGCGCTTTGTAGGTCTTCGACGGCAATTTTTCAATATCGCCGATCGCTTTCAACCGGATATTATTTTTATTGAGGGTACTGATCTCGGCGCGCACGGTTTCGATGAGCAAAGACATTAGAAAGTTAACTTCTATTTCCGGCCGGTTCCAGTTCTCCGTAGAAAAAGTATACAACGTCAGGTATTGAACGCCAATTTCGGCTGCCGCTTCCGTGATCTCCCGAACGGTTTTGACGCCTGCGCGGTGCCCCATTACCCGGTTTTTTCCGTGGGCTTTGGCCCAGCGGCCATTGCCGTCCATGATGATGGCAATATGTCGCGGTAATTTTTCTGCGTTGATCGTTTCCAACCTGTCGTCCATCTCTCCGGAGGATTTTTAATAAAAGCCTGCAAAGGTAAATAATATCGGGCGGTTCAAGGTTAAAATTTACCGTGTCCTTTAAATTTAACTATTGCAGATCTACAGCCGGCTAATATGGCTTAATTTTTGACGTTTGAACGGAAAGAAACCGCCTAAAACCGACTTTTTAATATTTGTTTAGCCTGCTTACCGCTTTTCTAAGAATCTTACCATACTTTTTTCTTGATTTATACAAATCGTCCTTCGGCGTTTCATAAAAGCCCGAACGTTCGTCACCCTTTTTTAATCCCTGGAGTAATGGTAAAACCGATCCTTTTTTGTTGTTTCCTGGTATCGTCTTTTTCGACGTTTTTATCCGGCCAATGCCTTTCCGGCAACTGCCACGACGGAACGGGCAGTTATTTGTTTTCAAAAAAGGGCGTCCGCTATACCGGCGCTTTCGCGAACGGTAAGCCGCAGGGACAGGGCGTAGCGGAGTATCCCGGCGGAAAACGATATGAAGGCTCATGGGCCAACGGCGCTTTCGAAGGGCACGGAACGATCACGCTGCCGGACGGAACCCTCATCGACGGCGAATGGCAAAAAGGAGTATTTAAAGGTAAAAATCTTGCGTTTCCCGGCGCTTCAACTACAGTAATAGCGGGCGTTCAAAATCAGTCAGGAACATCGGTTTCACCGGTTCAACCCGAAAACCGCTATTCTGACCCGACCCGGCAAAGGTACCCGGTTACTTATCCGCCCAGGACTTCTGTTTCTTTCCCGGCCGTTCAAAATTCCGACGTCGGTCAATCTGCTAAAATCAACAATTTCAGCCAAAATTACCTTCCAGTCAACGCTGTAAAACAAAAACTACCGCAGGTATGGGCGCTTGCCGTCGGGATCGCCGCTTATGAGGGAACTAAAAAACTGAGGTACACCGACGACGACGCTTACCGTATTTTTGCTTTCTGGAAAAGCGTGGAAGGCGGCTCCCTCGACGATTTTCACGCTAAAGTTTTAGTCGACGAATCGGCAACGCGCGAAAATATTCTATCAACCATGCGGCAACTATACGCGCAGGCGGGGCCGGACGATATGATCGTGCTATATTTTTCAGGTCACGGCATCGAAGGCGCTTTTCTTCCTTTTGATTACGACGGGAACGTCAAAATTTCATATACCGAAGTAAAAGAAATATTAGAGAATAGCGCCGCCAAATATAAATTGTGTATTGCCGACGCGTGTCATTCGGGCAGCCTTCTTGCGTCCCGAAGCCCTTCAAACGAACGGCCTTCGGTAGATAAATATTACCAGGCGCTAATGGCGTCCAAATCCGGCACGGCGCTCATGACGTCCTCTCTTTCAGACGAGGAATCCCTTGAATCCATCCCGCTCCGTCAGGGCGTGTTTAGCCATTTTCTTTTACGCGGCCTAAAAGGAGAAGCCGACCAGGACCGCAACGGGATCGTTACGATCGAGGAATTGTTCGACTTTGTAAGAAAGAACGTGCTCAAATTCGCCGCCGATAATCAACGCTACCAGACGCCGATTTTACAGGGTAACTACGATCCCAAAACGCCCGTTGCAATTATCCGCTAAAAGCATTCAAATAATTAATTGGAGCCGGCTGTGTATAACCCGTATTTTAAAAGTCTAAAAGCATATGATAATTATAACCTATTAAAAAATGGTAATTTTAGAAGGAATTTATACATATTTATAAATATTGTAGTTTTTTAGCCTGTCGGCTATTTTCTTTCAGCCTTTTCCATCCGTATCGTAATTTACGTCGTATGTACTTGCAAATCAGAAATACCACTCAGATTCTCCCAGCAAGTATTTTTTCATTTAAACTTCATATACATGCGACTGAATTTACGCTCTTTCGCGTTGAAGACCCTGGTCTTCAGCAGCGCCGCCCTTGCCGTAGTTTTTTACGGAACTCAGAAAAATTACCTCGAAGCCTCCAGCCACCGCGAAGCTCCGCTGATCTCGAACGATCCGCTGGCCGACAATACCGACGTATATGCCTTCCGGAGCCCCGACGACACGAACACGGTTACGATCATCGCGAATTACATTCCTTTGCAATTACCTTCCGGCGGACCCAATTACGCTAATTTTGGCGAAAATATCCGTTACGAAGTGCATATCAAAAACAGCGCGGCCACTGCCGGCGACGATATTACTTATCGCTTTACTTTTGCGCAGACCAACCAGGACCCGACCACTTTTTTTAATATCCGGTTAGGCAAACAGAATTTAAAGGATACTTACCTATGCGAAAAGTCGGTTAACGGCGGCGCATTCACTTCTATTATTACCAACGGGATCGTGCCGCCGCCAAATATCGGGCCGCGTTCGATCGACAGCGCGGGCATTGGTTTGGGTAAACCATATAGCGCCATCATGCTTTCCGCTATTACGTCGGCGACCACCGGCGAAAAAGTTTATTGCGGACCTGCCGACGATCCTTTCTTTGTAGATCTGGGCGGTATTTTCGACCTCGGCAATATCCGGCCCAACGCTCCGTTAGACGGAGTAGCCTGCAAAAATGTTCATTCTATTGCGATCAAAGTTCCGATCGCCATGTTGCAAAAAGACGGTAAAACGACCGCGCAGGCTAAAAACATCCTTGACGGCGACTTTGTGATCGGCGTATGGGCGTCCGCCTCGCGTCCGCAAATCACTACGCTTGGCGTTTTAGGCGCAAAACCTACCGTAAGCGGCCCCTGGACCCAGGTTTCGCGATTGGGCATGCCGTTGACCAACGAAGCGGTCACGCCGATTGGCGGCAAGGACGAATGGAACGCCCGCACGCCGTATAATGAGAATCCAAACACAGCGCCGTTCACTTCTCCGGAATTGGCTTTGTACATGGACGACGCCCAATTTGGGAGCGCCGTGCCAGGATTTAGCAAATTGAGAATTCAGCGCGCTTCCCCTACCGTTTTAGGGAATGTCGATTTTGGAAACGGTCACGACGGCCTGTACGTGCTGTACGGAAACGCAGCTACAAAAGGAACCGCTTTGGATACGGCCATTTTTGGTAAAATTTTACTACAAAAAGGCCAGCCGCGCTCCGCTGATTTATTACCTATTTTCTTTACCGGCGTGCCTAACCTCGCGCCATACCAGTTAGCGACCGGCAAAACAGCGGGCAACCCGTTGAGCGCGGGGAAACCCTTTATTAATAATTTCCTGCCTACTTTGGGCGATATGTTGCGCCTGAATATGGCGGTTCCAGTCACCAGCCGCAGTAGCGTTGCGTTTAGCGGCGAAGGTATTATCGCAGCCGCCGTTTCCGGGCTTACAGACACGAACTATAATAAAAACACCAACATCCAGTTCATTCCAAATATGGACGGGTTCCCGAACGGCAGAAGGCTGGAAGACGACGTCACGCGCATCGAATTACAGGCGGTGAGCGGCGCGGCGCTGGCTGCTGTCGGTCTGTGGTACGACGATTACACGATCGGACAAAGCCCGTTAACGCCAAAATTACTGAACGTACTGACGTTCACGACCGGCGTAGAATATAATGATAAAGCTTTTCAAAACCAGTTCCCTTATGTTGCCGTGCCGCACAGCGGATTCGGACCTTGCGGAGGGTATACGCCGCCGACCAAAAGGCTGACCGGGATCGCTAACCCGGATAACGGGGGGATCATTGGTTTGGCCGCTCCAAGAGGCGCGATTGCCCAAAACTATCCGAATCCGTTCATCGACGTTACCCATTTGAAATATCACTTATCTGAAACCGGACACGTGACGATTGCCGTATATGACCTGAACGGTAAATTGATTAAAGTAATCGCCGACGGCGAAAAAGCGGCAGGCAATTATGAAGAACAATTGAACGGGGCCGCGCTTCCTTCTGGGATTTTCATAGCCACCCTTAAAGTGGACGGACAAACTATCCAGAGCGTAAAAATGACCCACGCGCGCTAATAGCTGTTTTTTATTAGCGACAAGAATTTATACAAACCGAGACGCAATTCTACAAAGTACGACGAATTAAATTTCAAAGTATTTGTATTTTTGCGTCTCTTTTTTATTTATATCCTTTAATCCATATTTCCTGATCCCGGGACAAAAAATGTCTTAACAATTCAGTACAATGAAAAATAATCTTTATCCCATATTGATCGCCCTGTTTTTAGGCGCCGGCGTATGGATTTTTATGGCGAATAACCAAAAGAAGAATGAAATTCCAACCCTTAAAGAAAGAAAAGTGAACATAGGCGTCGAATCTGAATGGCTGAATACGAAACAGGCCATCGACGGTTTGCTGGATAAGATCCGCAGGAATCCCAACGATCAGCAGTCAAAATTGCAGCTTGCGATGGGTTATATACAGGAAGGCCGCGTTACAGGCGACCACGCTTATTACGATGAAGCAGCGCAAACGCTAATCTCTCAAATTTTGGAAAAAGACCCTAATAATTACGACGCGCTCTGCGTCAAAGCCACCATTCAACTTTCCCAACACCATTTTGCGGACGGATTTAAAACGGCCATGCAAGCGAAAGAAGTAGATTCTACCAGGGCCTACGGTTATGGTATTCTTTGCGACGCTAATGTGGAATTAGGTAATTATCCAGCCGCCGTAGAGGCGGCAGATAAAATGAACGCTATCCGGCCCGATCTTCGCTCTTACGCACGCGCTTCTTACCTGCGCGAAATTTACGGCGATTACCCGGGCGCCAAAGCCGCGATGGATATGGCGGCGAAAGCCGGAGCGATCGGGCTTGAACAGACCGAATGGTGCCGCGTATTGTTGGGCCGCCTTTATGAAATTACGGGAGACACGGCGACCGCCCATAATCAATATAGCCTGGCGCTTTCCGCGCGCCCGGACTATCCGTATGCGTTAGCGGGCTTCGGCAGGCTGGCCAAGATCGGCGGACGTTACGACGAAGCCATCGGTTATTTTGAGCAGGCCGCCAAGAACGTCCAGGATTTTGCTATGTCGGACGAACTTACCGATCTATATTTATTGAAAGGCGATAAGCAAAAATCAATGAACATGGCGAACGAGGTGATCGAAAAATTAAAAAAACATGCTTCTAAAGACGACGCGCCAACCGACAAAGGCCATTACGCCGACAAAGAACTTGCTTACGCTTATCTCAAAGTGGGCGATACGGATAAAGCCCTGGAGCACGCTATCCGGGAATGGAACCGCAGGCCGGAAAATATTGACGTAAATGAAGCGCTGGCCTGGGTGTATTACAAAAGAAACGATATTCCGAACGCCGCCAAATATATTCAAAAAGCGCTGGTTACCGGCTCTAAGAATCCTGTTTTGCTTCAACGAGCAGGTCAGATATTTTTAAAAAATAATGAAGCGGCCAAAGGAAACGCGCTGATTGCGGACGCAAATAAAATCAACCCTTTGTTGAAAAATGTTAATTGATATAAATTTAAATAATTATTGATTTTAACGTTTCTATCTTTAAGTTTTTTAACAATTATATCTATCTCAATTCCTTTTCTATGAAAAAATTAACGTTCGCCTTACCATGCGCCGTTGCCGTATGCCTCTTTAGTAGCACTTTGGTCTCCTGCGGAGGCGGCGATTCCGCTTCTACCGACGCTGCAAAAATGGAAAAAACCGACGCCATGGCTAAAGATTCAGCCATGAAATCGACAACCATAACTCCCACGCCGGCCGCTACGATGACGCCAGCCATGATGGCCATGCGCGATTCCATGAAATCGTCCATGACAACCACGATGGCCGCTATCGACGCTAAATTAGCCGATATGGACAAAAAAATGAAAACCGCTTCAGCCGATCAAAAGAAAATGATGGAGAAACACAAGAGCGATCTGATGAATACACGCGACCGCCTTAACTCCCATATGGCGGAAATGGGCGGAGATATGAAGGATGGTATGTCTGCTATTCAGATGGACGTAAAAAAAACGATGGATTCCCTGAAAATGGAGATGAAAAAAATGTAACTATTGTTTCAATTTAACCCTTTTAATATAAACCCTTCGCTTACTTAAAACGGAGGGTTTATTTTCTTTATCCTTTTAATACTTTTTCCCCGCATTCGTACCGGCAACTTGTATCGCCATGAATAAAAAACTATTTTTCTTCTTGTCTCTTGCCTTAATCCTGCCTGCCGCCCTTCTTTCCGCCCATACGATCAATTATCAGATGGAAGGAAAACCTTTGGGCTATGTGTTCGGGTATTATTTCAAAATGGGGTTTCAGCATATCCTACCCAAAGGCCTGGATCATATATTGTTTGTTGTTAGCTTATACTTGTTGAGTCCCCGCCTGAAAGACGTCGTCTGGCAGGCCACCGCTTTTACCGTCGCGCATACCATCACGCTGATCCTGACAATGAAAAACGTGATTATAGCGCCGCCCGCCGTTATCGAGCCAATTATTGCGCTTTCCATTTGTTTTGTAGCATTGGAAAACCTGCTGGTTTCCGAGTTGAAGGTCTGGCGGATCGTGGTGGTTTTTCTGTTTGGGCTGGTTCATGGAATGGGTTTTGCCTCTGCGCTCAACGAAATGGGCGTTCCGCGCGATTCATTTTTTTATTCGCTTATCACCTTTAACGTCGGAGTGGAAGCGGGCCAATTGACCGTCATTTTAGCTTGTTATTTCGCTTTCGGACGGTGGTTTGCTAATCGATCCTGGTATCGCCCGCGTATTGTTTACCCCATGTCGATCTGCATCGCGCTGATTGCCGCAGTATGGACGGTACAGCGCATTCTCAACGTTTAACAACTTCGCATTAGGCGCCTGAACGAAAATAGTTTCCGGGGGAAGTTTTAATCATTCAGGCAACTTAAATTTTAATTAGACGTTCCAATTTTCGATTATACGTATTTTATTCATTAAAAACAAAACAAAGTCATGATTGTACAATCTTTTTTGGGAGAATTCCACCACGAAGCGGAAAATACCCGCAAGTTATTAAAAATGATTCCCGACAGCGCTTTGAACTATAAGCCTTCGGATATTTCATGGACTACCGCGCAACTGGCTTCTCATATTGCCGAAGTTTATAATTGGTACGATGTGACCTTACACTCCAATGTGTTTGACATGGCTACCTACAAATACGACAAAGGCGATACGTCCAAAGCCGAAAATATCGTCTCTAAGTTTGAAGAAAACGTCAAACATGCCCAGGCTTCTTTAGAGGCCGCTAAAGACGAAAGCATGATGGAAGAATGGAAAATGGTCGTGGGCGGCGGCGATCCTATTTTTCCGCCTATGCCAAGAATCCAGGTGGTACGCGGATTTTTAATGAACCATCTTTATCACCACCGCGGAGAACTAATCGTTTATTTGAGAGCTACGGGCAATAAAGTTCCCGGGTTATACGGCCCTACCTACGAAGAAAGTCGAAGATAAAAAGCTCCTTTTTCTTTAACTTGATAATTATGAAAAGACGTTTGACGCTTTATTGGACGGCTGTATTGTGGGCGGTTTCCCCGTTCCTTTTTGCCCATGAATTTTGGATACAGCCGTCCAGTTTTTTTGTTTCCGTCGGGGAAAAGATCAATCTTCGACTGCTGGTCGGCGAAAATTTTACCGGCGAACGATGGGGCGGCAAAATGAAGCGGATCACCGAGTTTAAAGACGTCGGCAAAAGCGGCGTCCGCGACCTTTCCGGCGCGATTTACCCGGAGGATTCTTTGCTCGACGTCCGGTTTGCGCTAAAAACCAATGGAACGCATCTCCTGTATCTGACTACGAACAATTCGTTTATTTCTTTACCGGCAGCTAAGTTCAACGCCTACCTGCAAGAGGACGGTCTGGACGACGCGCTTACTTTTAGAGGAAACCATAACCAGTTAGAACAACCCAGCCGGGAACAGTATCGCCGTTGCGCAAAAACGCTGATCCAGGCGGGCGCAAAATCCGACAGTTCATTTGCCCGCCGCGTCGGTATGACCCTGGAGATTGTGCCGTTGCAAAACCCTTACGCGCCGCGGCATGGCGATAGTATGGACTTCAAAATATGGCTGAAAGGCAAACCTTTGGCCAACGCTTTAGCGCATTCTTGGCGCCGCGACCGGGACAGTACCGTTACTGTAGACCGCCGGACCAATAAAAGGGGCGTCGCTCGTTTTGCTATAAATAAGCCCGGCGTCTGGCTCATTAGCGTCGTCGCTATGATTCCAGCCGATGATCTGCAAATCGCGGACTGGCAAAGTTTATGGGGAAGCCTGACTTTCGAGACCCGCTGATAGTGAAATTTAAGACTGGTGATCAGGCATTAGAGTTGTTGAAAAATATAAATAGAGATAACAAACGGGCTACCTTGTGTGGATATCCAACTCTACACCATTATGAATGAGACGTTTTTGAGGCACCTGCTATATCGACCTATTCCCAAACCGAGCATACCCTGAAAGAACGGTTAGATCTGACACATACATGAATCATATACGGCTTGTGTACGGCTTATATACGGCTTATGTGTGACTCAAGGGGTTGACGAAAATGGATGGTTATAAATTTATATCTTCTTTTAAAACAATTCCAAACTCTTTGCCGTTGTATTCTTGTGAAATTAAGAACTTCCATATTGGCAGTCTGTATACTGGCGTTTGCCTGTTTCCTAGCTCCGTCTGCATCAGTTTTGGCGTGCGGTAGCGTAAAACACGCGTGCTACGTAAAAGCGGATCATAATTTGGGAAAGCCGAAATGTTGCGCCGAAAAAACAAATTGTACAAAAAACGGTCAATGCCCTAAAGGTTGCGATGGAGGTTGCGGCGATAAAGCATGCTCCTGTTCTACTCTGTTTTCTACTGCCGCTCTACCTGTTGTTTCTACCCTGTCGCTGAAATCAATAAACCCAAACTTTTTCCTTTCTACTAAAGCTGATTGGTATTACCGCCAGGTCGTACCGAAGTCCGTTTTTCTTTCCATCTGGCTGCCGCCTAAAATAAGCTGTTAGACGTTGCGGAAGCCATCCGTCCGCCTTGTCGTCTCCTCCATTTCATTGAGATTTTAAAAGTTGGCCTTAAAAATTGTCCGGTAAGGAAACTCCTTAGGATATGTAAATAAATGGCTTTTCCCAACTTTCAAATAAACCGTTCAAACGGAGTTCCGCCTTTTCATCCTTTAAAAGAGATGTGAAACGTTTCATAGTGAAACCGTTTACAATGTCGCTAAATAATGGTTATGCACAGCTTATATGTAAAAAACATGGTATGCCGTCGCTGCATCCTGTCCGTCGAACAAATTTTGACCGACTTGGCGATTGACTTTACCAGCGTTCGTCTGGGTGAAATCGCTTTAAGAAATCCGCTTACCGACGACAAAACGCCGGCTGATTTGAAGGCGCGCCTGGAACGCGTCGGTTTTGAACTGCTGGACGACCAGCGGCGGATTCTCATCGAGCAAATTAAAAATACGATTGTCCGGTTGGTTTATGAAACCGACAAGTCTGAAGCGCCAAAGATAAACTTGTCGGAAACGTTGAGCCGACAATTTTTAAAAAATTATTCGGCGCTTTCGACACTGTTTTCGGAAGTGGAAGGAACGACCATCGAACGGTATTTCATCAGTCAGAAAATCGAACGCGCGAAGGAATTGCTCGCGTACGACGAACTGACGCTTTCCGAAATTGCCGATCTGATGGGATATAGCAGCGTTTCGCACTTGTCCAGGCAGTTTAAACAAATAACGGGTTTAACGCCGACGCATTTTAAAAGCATCGGAAACAAAGGCCGCCGACAAATTGAAACCTTATAAAAATGATGCAACTCTTAGCAAAGATCGTATAACAGTTCGCGCCGGGAAGGTCCGTAACTTTGCGTCAAATTTTATTTGTTCATTTTTAATCTTTTTCATATCATGACTCAACAGTATAAATTAACCGGTCTTTCCTGCGGCGGCTGCGTAGCTACCTTCAAGAAGGTATTATCGCAAGTCGAAGGCGTAGAATCTATAGACGTTAGCCCAAAGTTAGACGAAGCGACCGTTACCATGTCGCAAACCGTTTCAACAGCGTCTTTGAAAGACGCGTTGGCAAGCCGCACGAGGTTTACGATTGCCGATAAAGTCGACCCGTCCGGCAACCGTCCGGCATCTATTAACGTCCCTATTTTACAAGAGATCGTAACGCCGTCTCCTAAAAAAATGACGCAATCGTATCAACTAACCGGGTTAACCTGCGACGGCTGCGTAGCGACCGTTAAAAATAAGTTATTACTTGTTCCAGGGGTCAAATCCGTCGAAATAAATGCCGCCCGCGACGAAGCGACTGTAGAAATGGCCGGACCTATCTCTACGGAAACCCTAAAAATGGCTTTGGCGAGTTCGCCCAAATATACCATTGCGGATAAAAGCGCGACGGCGAGCGCTCCTGCCGCGACGGCGGCCGAAGTTGTTTTGGACGAGCCAGAAAAATCATGGCTGGCTACCTACCAGCCGCTCCTGACGCTTTTTGCCTTTATCACCGGCGTGGCCGGATTGGCAGCCTGGCAGAACGGCGCTTTTGACGGCATGGCGGCCATGCGCTATTTTATGGCGGGTTTTTTCCTGGCGTTCTCGTTTTTCAAAATGTTGAATTTAACAGGTTTTGCGGATAGTTATAACATGTACGACGTCCTGGCCAAACAATGGCGCGGGTACGGTTTTGTTTATCCGTTTATTGAACTGGCTTTAGGTTTGGCCTATCTGACTAATTTTCAACCTTTTGCGACCAATGTCGCCACCATCGCCGTCATGGGTTTTAGTACCATCGGCGTGTTGCAAAGCGTAATGAATAAAAGGAAAATCCGTTGCGCCTGTCTGGGGGCGGTGTTTAACCTGCCCATGTCCACAGTGACGATTGTTGAGGATTTATTGATGGTCGCGATGGCTGTCTCCATGATCTTGATAATGGCGTAAGGGCAGGATACGGATCATTTTAAAGCCGACGCGGTAGTCTATGAAAAATTGCCGTCGTGCTGCCGCTATGACCGCCATTCGTAAATACAATATTTAGGGTCAGGAACCTACGGCGTTTGCACATCGAATTATTAAAGTAAAAGCGCGATACCGGAAAAAACCATTCCAGGGTATCGCGCCATTTTTAACCCATTTTCTTCATTATTGAATTTTAAAAAGATGAAAAATCTATTGTTAATCACCGCTTTATGCATTTTGTCGCTGGCGGTATCCGCCCAGGAAGCGAAATCAAACATGCCCAATCAGGCAGACTCCGCCCAATCTACCGCTATGGCGGGCAATGATCTGAAAACCCAATTTGCGCCGGTTATGTCGGCGTATTACGGTTTGAAAAACGCTCTCGTTGCCGATAAAGGCGCGACAGCGGCCGAACAGGGAAAGGCTTTGGATAAAGCGCTGGAAAACCTGGACACCAAAAGTTGGACCATCCAACAGCGCAACGATTATACGCCGCTCGCTAAAAAACTGGAGACCGACGCCGAACACATCGGCGCGAACGCCGCTAAGATCGACCACCAGCGCGAACATTTTGAAAGCTTATCGACGAACCTGTTCGCGGTGGTTAAAGCGTTGAAAATCAATAGCGCGCCGGTTTATTGGGAATATTGCCCGATGAAAAAAGCGTCCTGGATGAGCGCGGAGAACACGGTAAAAAACCCGTATTACGGGAAGCAAATGCTGACCTGCGGCAGCGTGAAAGAAACGGTGAACTAGAACTTTTTTTAACCCCTTTGGTATTGCGGCAGTATGCGATACTGAAGGGGTTAATTTTCATAAATTGAATTAATTATGGATAAGCGCGCCTGTTGTCCAGTAGTTTTAATAAAATCCGCTGCTTAACGGAGTACCATATAACGCCGTTCAATAGGAAGCAAAATTTTACATTTTGTAGTTTTAAAAAGATATAAAAAATCTTAATGATGATATTCCGCGCTTTAAAAAGAATATTTAAATTTCTTTTCGTTAAAAAATGCTGCCGGTGACTGCTCAATGGAATTATCGAATCCGCCGTATTCACCGCTACCTCGGCATTTTGTTGGGCGTTCAATTTTTATTTTGGACGGTCGGCGGTCTGTATTTCAGTTGGTCGAATATAGACGATATACATGGCGATCCTCAAAAAAAGCCGGTTCCGCAGTTCAGAACGGATAGCACTTTCGTTTCGCCGTCTATTGCATTATCAAATTTGAAAAGAAAGGTCGCAATTGATTCCGTTCTGTCTGTTGCGCTAATTGATATTTTGGGCAAACCGACTTACCGGATTGAGTTTGCGCAGGGAGGCAAACGAAAAGCGTTTCAACTCGCCGACGCTGCAACGGGCGATTTACGCGAACCCCTCAGCTTAAGAGAGGCTACGGCTTTGGCCATACAACAATTCAACGGCTCGCCGGAAGTCAAGAGCGCCGAATTATTGAAGGAAGTCGACGCCCGCCACGAATACCGCGAAAACCCTTTACCCGCCGTTGCCGTAACTTTTGAGCGCCCGGTCTCCACTACTGTTTATGTTTCAACGGAAATGGGCGTCGTTACCAAATACCGGAACAACAAATGGCGAATCTTCGATTTCCTCTATATGCTGCATACGATGGACTACCAGTCAAGGGATAATTTTGGAAACTGGCTACTCCGGGCCTTTTCCATTTTCGGACTGATAACGATCGCGTCTGGTTTTACGCTCTATTTTATTAGTTCAAAGCGTTGGAAAAAAGATTTATTAAAAAGACGTCAATAATCTCGTATTTCAATAAACTTTTTAAATTATGAAAAATACCTTTTTATCAGCCGCAATAATGGCTACCCTCCTGGCGGCCTGCCAGTCAAACGGCGGCAAAACGCCCGAGCAAACAGTAACAAGCGCCGCTACTGAAAACAAAGAAACGCCCGTTCCTTCCAGAGACGCGGCTGCGGCCCCCGTCGTAAAAACAGGGATGGCCGACGGAATTGTAAAACCGTATTTGCAACTGAAGGACGCGCTCGCCAAAGACAATGGCAAAGACGCCGCCGGCGCCGGAAAAGAAATCGTTGCCGCCCTTGCAAATATAGACGTCAAAGCGCTGACGCCCGCTCAGAAAAAAACTTACGACGACGTAGCAAGCGACGCCAAAGAAAATGCCGAGCACATTGGCGACAATGCCGATAAAATAAGTCATCAGCGCGAACATTTTGCTATGTTGAGCGCCGACGTCGCCGATTTGGTAACGGCTTTGGGGACTTCGCAGAAATTGTATGAGGATTTTTGCCCTATGTTCAACGATAAGAAAGGGGCAATCTGGATCAGCGAAAGCAAAGAAATTAAGAATCCCTATTATGGTTCTAAAATGCCGACCTGCGGCTCCGTCAAAAAAGAACTATAAAAGGCCGTTTAATGAAAAAGAAAATCAAAATAATATTTGCGGTTCTGGCGGCTTTATTTCTTTTGATCCAGTTTTACCAGCCTGCCCGGAACGCGGATAACGGGCAGGTTCATACCGCAGATCTCATAAATATTTACCAGGCGCCGGACAGCGTACAGGCAATTTTAAAAAAAGCCTGCTATGATTGCCACAGCGCTAACACCCGGTATCCCTGGTATTCCTACTTGCAACCCGTCCGGTTTATGATGGAAAATCATATCTCAACTGGCAAAGCAGATCTGAATTTTAGCGAGTTTGGCAGTTATCCTAAACGCAGGCAAATTAGTAAACTCAACTCAATGCAACAGACCATTAAAAATGACGATATGCCTTTAACTTCCTATACCTGGATACACCGCGACGCCGTACTTTCTAAAGAAGAAAAAACAATTATGATTGACTGGATAAATAATCTTCTAAACACGCTGAAATAAATTAATTATTAAAGCCAAAATCTAAATGCAGTAATATGAAATATCTAATTCTTTTAATGACGCTTATGTTTTCTGCCCTTGCGCAGGCGCAGGACATGAAAGGCATGGACATGAGTAAAAAAGAAACGTCGCCGGTAACATATACTTGCCCTATGCACCCGGAAATACATTCCGCCAAGCCCGGCAATTGCCCAAAGTGCGGCATGAAGCTGATACCCGAAAAGCAGGCGCCAGCAAAACGTCAGCCAACGCATCAACACGATAAAATGCAGACGCCGAACGCCGAAGCCCGCAAAAAAAATACGGATATGGGCGGTATGAAAATGGATGATATGAAGACGCCGAATGATACGCCCAAAAGCAAGGCGCCGGATATGGGGAATATGAAAATGGATAATATGACGCCAAAAGACGAAGCCAAAAGCAAGACAATGGATATGGGGAATATGCCCATGAATGGAATGGGCACTATGGCTATGCCAAAAGCGGACGTCGGCTCTAAAAAAACTATTATAAACCATACGCCCCCGCATACGGTTCATTACGATTTGACAATTGCCGATACAACCGTGACCTACTCGGGCAAGAAAAAAAGGGCCATTGCCGTCAACGGGCAAATACCTATGCCGACGCTTACTTTTACGGAAGGCGACACCGCAGAAATCTACGTGCATAACAATTTAAACGAAGAGACGACCTTGCATTGGCATGGTTTATTTTTGCCCAATAAAATGGACGGCGTTCCTTTTTTGACGCAACTACCTATTAAGCCCCATGAAACTTATATATACAAATTCCCCATCGTCCAGCATGGCACGCATTGGTATCATAGCCACAGCCAATTGCAGGAGCAGATCGGCATGTACGGATCGTTCATTATGAACAAAAGAGCGGAATGGGATATTCCGACCATACCGGTCGTACTCAGCGAATGGACGGATATGAAGCCTGAAGAAGTACACCGTAGCCTCAAAAATGCGACCGACTGGTTTGCCATACAAAAAGGAACGACGCAAAGTTACGGGGAAGCGCTATTGAAAGGGCGCGTGGGCACAAAACTAACCAACGAATGGAAACGGATGAACGCCATGGACGTCAGCGACGTCTATTATGACCGGTTTTTGATCAACGGCAAAAATCAGAACGAACAGCCGCAATTTAAAGCGGGCGATAAAGTCCGGTTGCGGATAGCCAACGGCGGCGCGTCCGACTATTTCTGGCTGAATTATGCGGGCGGCAAAATAACCGTGGTCGCCACCGACGGCAACGACGTGGAGCCGGTGGAAGTAGACCGGTTGATTATAGCGGTTTCCGAAACCTATGACGTCGTGGTAGCGATACCAGATAACAAAAGCTACGAATTTCTGGCCACGCCGGAAGACCGCACCAAATCCGCTTCTTTATGGTTGGGAAGCGGGGAAAAAATACCTGTAAGAAAATTGCCCACGTTAAAATATTTTGCCGGGATGAAGATGATGAACAATATGATGGACATGAAGGGCAATATGATTGAAATGCAGGGTATGAAAATGCAAAACCAAGAAATGGATATGAATACGGTCATGTATCCGGAAATTACCGGCCCTGAAAACCCTAAAGATACCATGAAAATGGCCGGCATGGCGGGCATGAAAACGGAAGAGATACGCGGGATGAAAATGGATAGCAAGGCGCCCATGAACGGGAAACCGATGCAAATGAACGGCGGCCAGCACAGTATGGCGGGCATGGATATGGAGAATAATAATTCAGATATAGTAACTTTGAATTATGGGATGCTGCGTTCGCCCGTAAAAACCACCCTGCCTCCGGGTCCGTTACGCGAATTAAAATTTGACCTGACCGGGAATATGAATCGCTACGTTTGGAGCCTGGACAATAAAGTCATTTCAGAGTCCGATAAAATCCTCATTAAAAAAGGAGAAAACATTCGCATTATCCTTTATAATAACAGCATGATGCGGCATCCCATGCACCTGCACGGGCATGATTTCAGGGTGTTGAACGGGCAGGACGACTTCGCGCCCATGAAAAATATTATAGATATTATGCCGATGGAGCGGGATACCATTGAATTCGCGGCGTCAGAACCCGGGGGCGACTGGTTTTTTCACTGTCATATATTATACCACATGATGAGCGGCATGGGCAGGGTGGTTAGTTATGAAAATTCTCCGCCCAATCCGAATTTGCCCGATCCGGCGTTTGCTCAACGTAAACTATTTGCCGGCGACCGCGAATATCACCCGATGGCACGCATTGGTCTGGAAACCAACGGGACGGACGGCGAAGCCATGCTTTGCAATACCCGTTGGAAATTGGGTGAAATGTGGCATTTAGGGCTACACGACCACCACGGGTACGAGAGCGAAACAACAGTCGGCAGGTATATTGGCAAAATGCAATGGCTCTTCCCGTATATCGGCTTCGATTATCATTATAAAAAAGTTCTGCCCGTCGAAGAGTTTAAGAATATCTTCGGCAGCGACGAGACCAATATGTTCGGCCAGAAGAGCAATAAAAACGACCGACATACGGTAACAGCCGGCGTCTCTTATATATTGCCTATGCTGGTTGTGGCCGATTTCCGGGTGGACGGCGACGGAAAATTCCGTTTTCAACTGGGCCGCGAGGATATTCCGTTGACCAGCCGTCTGCGCTTAAATTTTATGGTCAATACCGATAAGGAGTACATGCTTGGCGGGCGCTATATTTTGACTAAATATTTCTCGGCCTCTACGCATTACGACAGCGATATGGGTTGGGGAGCGGGTTTAACCATTACGTATTGAATAATGATGAATGATGAATTGTATAAAAAGTTTAATATCATCATTTTAGGTTTATTTGTGCGATTTTTAATGTTTTATTGATAGCGCGTCTTAAGTAGTATGCATTAAATAAACGCTAAAATTCGTATCTTTGTGGATGATCAAAGCAAATCAACTCACACAGACGGAAGTATCGACCTTGCGGGAGGCTCAAAAGAACTCGGATAAGGCGCATTTCAGGAACCGGTGTTT
>JBBRMZ010000076.1:0-20508 GCA_038230555.1 Chitinophagales bacterium | reverse complement strand
CTTTTATCCCGAAAATCCCCGCCCCCGACGTCCGGTTATCCTTATATCCGTCACCCCCCTGAGTCGCATTTAAGCCGTACATAAGCCGCACGCAAGCCGTGTATGATGCATGCACGAGCCAGTTCTGACCCGGGTCTCGGACAGCATTCAATTTGAGGAAAGGTCAAACTAAGAGGGGCCTCAAAAACGCCTTATTCAAAACGGTTTATAGTTGGATATACAAAAAGGCAGACCAGTGTTTATCCACTTTTGCTAGTCTTAACCCATTATTCACATTACTTCTTATTCCTAACAAATTACACGATTCCGAACGCCGCTAATTGCCGCTCCAAATCTTTCGCCGACTGGAAATGTATCGTCTGGATACCCATCGCGCGAGCGGCTTCCACATTGCGGAGATTATCGTCGATGAAAAGGGTGTCTTCGGGACGAACGTTATACCGGTCTAAGAGCAGCCGGTAAAATTCGGGGGCGGGCTTGCGCATTTTCTCTTCTCCGCTCACTACCTTGCCGTCGAACCAGTGCAGGAAATCATATTTGCGCAGGGCGACCGGGAAGGTTTCGGCGCTCCAATTGGTCAGGGCGTAGAGTTTGAACCGACCGGATTCTTTGAGCCGATGGAGGATTTCAACCGTTTCGTGCAGTGGGCCAACCAGCATTTCTTCCCAGCGGCCATAATAAGCGCGGATTTCTTTTTCCCATTGCGGATGTTCGGCGACCAATTCTTCGGTTGCTTCTTCCAGGGCGCGGCCGGCGTCCTGCCGCTCGTTCCAGTCCATCGTGCAAACTCGGTCGAAAAAATCGTCGATCTCCACTTCGGTTTTAAAAATGGTTCGGTAGACTTTGCGGGGGTCCCAGTCGATGAGGACTCCGCCGAGGTCAAAAATAATGGTAGTGATTTTCATAAGCGATCAGCCGTCCGCTTTCCGCTTTCAGCCTTTATTTATTCAATGTTAAGAAGCGTTAAAGGTCGGAAATTTCTTTAGAAATAATTTCTCTCCTATTTTTTATCCATAAAAAAAGACGCCACTATCGGATGGCGTCTTTCGTCGTTAATTTATAATTCAATCAAAATCAAAAGTTTATCATCATAAAAGCTGACGGCTGAAAGCTACGTAGCTGACGGCTTTTAACTAACTCCTTTCCCGCCAATCATATCAGAAATAATTCCGCCATATTTAGTAGCGTCGGCCAGGACTACGCCGACAATGTGCGAAATGGCGTAAGCGTACAGGCCCCACTGTACAAGACTATGAATTTGTTTGGCCAGGTCGTGCACCGGATCGAGCCATTTGACGTCCTCGAAGGCCATTACCAGCCCGGTACAGGCCATGACGGTAAAAAGCGTATAAAAAACAACGTAACCGTAATTGACATACAGGTAATGATTTCTACCCGTCAATTGGTTGGAGAAATTCAGGGTAGTCCGAATCCGTTCCCGCGTTCTTTTTTCTTTAGAAAGTGTGAGCTCAATGATTAACCTCGAAAAAATCAGGAAGCTCAACCCATAACCCAGCCACTTATGTAACATCCAAAGTTTATCGCTGAACTCGTGCGCTACCGCTCTCGCCTGATCCTTGGACACAATTCCGCCTTTTTCTATAACGACCTGTTGGACCAGCGTTACATTATCGCGCGTCCTGAATAAGGTCGATCCAAAAATGACCGTCGACAAGGAACACAAAAAAAACAGGAAGAATAACCAGTGCCAAATTCTGACGGAGAGCGGCTTTGCTTCTTTAAAAAAAACAGGGTTGGATGCCTGAATTGTTTCCATAATAAATGATTGAAGTTTGAATTATTGTCCGTTATCGTCCATGGCAGGCTGTTCGGGACCTTTTTTATCTTTCTTTTTAAACATGGAAGCGTCAGGATTGCCAAAAGGGATCTGTATAGATAATTTGTAAAAGCGCGTGTCGCGGCGACGCATGGTTTCCTGGAAATAGGTCGGCTGGTCGTACACGGAAATATCTGTGCGGCTGTCGAATACGTCGTTGATATTGAACGTAATATTGGCGGCCCCGTGGAAGAAGGTTTTCTTGACGGCAAAGTCCATATAAGCGTTGGCTTCGTTGTAACCCTGCGCCTGCGGACGTTTTCCGCGGTAGCCGCTGTTGATCTGAGCGGTAATATTCCCGGGAAAGCGATAGGTAAGCCCCAATTTCGCGTTGCCGGTAAGAAAACTTTTCTGGAAAGTATCTACTTTTAGGGAAAAGTTAAAAATGTTGGCGTTGGCAGTAACTTCAAAGTTTTTACCGAAGCCCAATTTCAGGGTATTGTCGATCCCGTAAATGATTTCATTTTGCCCGTTAACGAACGTGGTCACCAACACGCTCGGATCAGTAGCGGACGGAATCGTAAAAGGTTTTATAGTATTGTCTTCGAGGGAAGCATAGACGGTGGAAAGCCAGGAATTATTACCAAAAATTTTATTGTAATTGATTTCAGCTTTGTTGGTGAACTCCGGTTGCAGGGCGGGATTTCCAATCGTAATGTTTTGCTTATCCGAACCGCGTACGCCCGGCATCAACTGGAAAAAACCGGGCCTTCCAATCTTCCGGCTGGCGTTAAAGCCGATTTCGGTAGATTCGTCCACTTTTTTTGAAACGAAAAAGGAAGGGAAAAAGGAATTCAAGATATTTTTAGAACTGTTCGGGAACGTGTAGCCGTAGTCGCCCACGTTTTGAAAGCGGGAAGCGCCGTTCAGATATGATTCCTCGAACCGCAGCCCGAGTTGATAGTTCCAATTATTGGCCCAACGGCTGCTGTATGTAAAATAAGCGGCGTTGACGTTTTCATTGATTAAAGCGTTTTGCGACAGGCTGGTATCCAAAGCGGACGGCGTCTGATCGTGGATATACGGCGCATAAAAATACTGCTGGTCGGTTTGTTTCCAATAGCTGCGGACGCCCATTTCGATTTTTGTCGAGTCGTTCAGCGGATTAGAATAATCCATCTGGAAAATTCCCTGCCGGTTGGTATTTCCGCCGGTAATGTTCACATATTGCGGGTAGTCGCTCAACGCCTGGCCGGAGGCGTTGTAACCCGTCGTAGTCCACATGGCGGCGTTGGAACCGTTTCCAAAGCTAAACGAAGCGGTGGTCGTCAGGGATTCGTCTTTTTTCGGGAAGGTTTTTTTCCAGGTTCCTTCAAAGTTATAATTGTTGAAACTGTTTAAGGGCTGTTGCGTCCGGACGCCCGTAGTTAAACTGTCGGCAGAAACGCCGGAATAATAATATTTTTGATTAAGATCAATATTAAATTTTCCGCTCACCGCCGTTCCGTAAAGCGATAAAGTATTCCGGTTGTTGAGGGCGTAATCGACGCCGACGCGGGCGAGTTTAAAATTGGTATTAAAGTTGACGTCCGTATTTTGGTTAAAATAGGGAATATGGGAGCCGTCGGCGCCTACAATAAAGCGGTTGACGTAACCGGTCGACGCTTTATCTTCCGCGTTAAAATTGAAGAAACTGTTCAGCGTCCATTTGTCCTGGTGGGCGTTTAGGCTGAACATCCCGTTATATCGGCCGCCAGATCCGACGCCCAGGCCGACGATGCCGTTATAACCGGGTTTGCGGTTCTTTTTCAATACAATATTCAGAATACCGCCCGTCGTGGAGGCTTCGTATTTAGCGGACGGATTGGTAATGACCTCGACGCTTTCGATCTGGTCCGCAGGAATTTGCGTCAGCGCCATTAGCGTTGGTTTCCCGTCCACGTAAATCGTCGGCGTATTATCGCGCAACTTTACGCCGCCGTCGGCGTCGACGGTAACGGACGGGACGTTTTTCATCACGTCTTCGGCGGTGCCGCCTGTAGCTGTAATACTTTTATCGACGTTGAAAACCCGCTTTTCCAGGCTCAGTTGCGTGGATGCTTTTTCGGCGGTGATGGTCACGCCATCGAGGACTTTAGCATCGGGAACCAAGACCAGGTTGCCCAGGTCCTGCTCTACATTGTCCGGCGGGCTGATCTTGACCATTTTGACCATTTCTTTAAAACCCAAGGCGGATATTTTTACTTTCAATGGTCCGAAGGGTAAACCCGGAATAGTGAAGTCGCCATTTTCCTCGGTTAAGGCGCCGCCGATCAGGCTATCTTTTTGCCCCATGGCGCGCAAAACGGTAACGGACGTGAAAGGGATAGGTTTTTTAGCCCCGCCGCTTTCCTCCATGATCTTTCCGGTCAGCTTTCCGATATTCATTTTGGGGGACGCGCCTCCGCCGTCGGGTCTTTGGGCGAAAGCGAACAGCGTTAAAAAAAGTAAAGTAACAGTGGATGAAATCTTCAACATACAATTCAATGTTATATAGCGGATAGTTTACAAAAAATAGTTTATGAATAATCTATTAAGACTTTATTAATTAGCCGTTTAAAAATCAATAATGGTTCGTTAGACGTCAAAAAAAATAGAAACTTGCGCGCCGGCTCGATTTATTTTTAAGATAGTGTAAATTTTATACTTTCATCCGTTAAGTTTGTTTGTTTTTAGAGCAGCCTACGAGACGCCGGCCTCTAACAACCTTCTTCTTGAAACGCTTCTTCATCAATATGAACCGCAATATCTTCCTTCCGGCGATCTACGTCAGCCTAACGGCGCTCTTGTTTTTTTTGCTCCAGTCGACCGCTTGCAGGAACAGGACGGGAGCCGGCAATCATGGTTCGGCGTCGTCCGACAGCGCCGTCGTCCAAGGGAAAGCGCTGGCCAATATCTATTGCCAGGGATGTCATCTTGTTCCCGCGCCTGAATTATTGACCAAAGGCGTCTGGTTGCAAGGCGTTTTACCGAATATGGGGCCGCGAATGGGGATTTTTAGTTATGCGGGAATGGACTACCCTTCTTATAAGAACGATCCTTTTTTAGGGAGAAATTTTTATCCGTCCACGCCAGCCATGACGGCGTCTGAATGGGACGCCATCGTTCGTTATTATGTCGGCATGGCGCCGGATACCTTAATCGCCCCGCAAAGAGCCCAGCTCGTAGACGACGGCGATCGTTTTTTTAAAATTCTTCAGCCTGCTATTGGATCTTCGCCCCCGGTGACCTGCATGGTCAAAATAGTTGGGGCCGGTAAAGAAAAACAGATCGTTACGAGCGACGTCCTGCGCAAGAAAATATTTATTTATAACGACGCGCTCCAATTGACCGACAGCATCGAGACGGGAGGCCCCGTTACTGACCTCGCCGGGTCGGGCGACCGGCAGGTCGCCTGCAATATTGGCGTTATCAACCCTACCAATGGTCGTTTTGGAAAACTGCAGCCGCTCCCCTCGAATAAAGCGGTCGGAAAGAAAGCGGCAGGCGTCCCGCTCGCCGATAGTTTATACCGTCCCGTTCAAATCGTTGCGGCAGATTTAAACAAGGACGGCAAGACCGATTATCTCGTTTGCGAGTTCGGAAATCTAATCGGCGCCTTGAGTTGGCTGGAAAATAAAGGGGGCGAACGTTATATCCGTCATATTATCAAAAACGTACCGGGCGCTATTACCGCTTTCGTCAATGATTATAATGGCGACGGGCTACCCGATCTGTGGGTTCTGTTCGCGCAGGCGGACGAGTGTATTTCTTTGTTTACCAACAAAGGACATGGCGTTTTTGAAGAAAAACAAGTATTGCGATTTCCGTCCGTATACGGCTCCTCGTCCTTTGATTTGGTCGACGTAAATAAAGACGGGCTTTTGGATATTGTTTATACGGCAGGCGACAACGCGGATTTCTCTAAAATCCTGAAACCTTATCATGGGGTCTATATTTTTCTCAATCAGGGGAACAATGTGTTTAAGCAAAGCTGGTTCTACCCGGTCAACGGCGCTTTTAAAGTCCTTGCGCGGGATTTCGACGGCGACGGAGATATTGACATGGCGGTCATTTCTTTTTTCTCCGATTATAAGCGTTTGCCGCAGGAAGGGTTCATTTACTTTGAAAATACAGGGAAAGAGGTTTTTAAGCCCCATTCCGTCAAAGGAACCGAACTGGGCCGCTGGCTGACCATGGACGCCGGGGATATAGACGGCGACGGCAAAATTGACCTGATCTTAGGCAATTTTTCAATTGCGCCGTCCTTTATGCCTTCAAGCGTCAATTGGAAAAAAAGTCCGCCATTTATGGTGCTGAAAAATATAATGCCGACCAAATAAGTAATCGTATAAAAATAAACTAATAGCTGCGGAGCTAATAGCTTCGCAGCTATTAGCTAATAGCTACTTATCAATAAATCCCGCAACCAATAGCCCGCGTAAACGACGGCTCCGGTTTTTTGCCCTGCAGGATAGCGTCGACAGCCATTTCCGCATACTTCTTTTTCACGGACGAAGCGTCGGAATTATCATCGACGCCGCCGATATAATCTACTGTGCGATTTTTATCCAGGATAAACACATGGGGCGTGCGGGTCGCGCCGAAGCGCGGATAGACTTTTTGCCCTTCGTCCATTAGGTAGGGGAAAGGATAGGATTTTTCTTTGGCCCTGTTTTGCATCTCCGAATAACTATCCTCCGGGTTTTCTTCGGGGTTATTGGGCTGGATGGCAATCAGTTGAAAACCTTTGGCTTTCGCTGTTTTGCTCAGTTCAATAATCCGGTCTTCATACATTTGGGCGACCGGGCAATGATTGCAGGTAAAAACGACAATAAAACCTTTCGCGTCCGGATAGGAAGCCAGCGAAACGGATTTTCCGTCCACATTTTTAAGGTTAAAGTCTTCGGCTTTGTCGCCCACTTTGTATCCGGCGGACGCGGAAGGAGCGCCGCCGCGAAAAGCGGAAACGCATACGAAGAGCAGGGCGGCAAAAAACGCAGGAGCGGCGATGAGGGCTTTTTTCATTAAAACAGACTTTTAACAGGTGAAATACTTCTTATTGGGCGCTTTGAACAAAAGACGCCAACTCGGCTGCGTCTGCAAACTTGTCTTTATGAAAACGCTTTCCTTTTTTATTGTAGATCATGGTGACGGGAATTGCGCCGTCCCATTGAGCGTCAACCCTAAGCGCCCAACTATTAACGTCCGAATCAGCTAACAGATTGACCTCGCTCTGTAATTTACGGCTTTGGACAAAAGGAAGCAACCGCTTGTCAAGGTCTCTTTTTAGGTCAATACTGATCAATAAAACCTTAATTTTCTGACCGCCGGTTTTCTGAGTTAGTTCCTCAAAAAAAGGCAGCTCGGAGACGCAGGGTTTGCACCAGGTTGCCCAAAAATTGACGACAAACGTCGTGTCTCCTCCGTTTTGAAGGCGGCTTTCCAACTGGGCATACTGATCGTACAGACCCGGCGTTTGGGCTTTCATAAAGACCGGCAGGCAAAGAAAGGTCAGCATAAAAAAGCGCATAATCTTGATTTTTACAACGTGAGAAAAAACGAGGGATAGGCTCTTAACGAAATAACGAAGCAAATCAATACGTCAGAAATATCTGTTACTGCCTATTTTCTGTGTTCTTTTTCGCCATGCTCTTTTCCGCCGCCTCTTCGCACGGCGATCTCTCTGACCATTTTATCAAATTCCGGTTTTTGAGATTCCGAACAGACGGCGCGCATTTTTCTAAAATTTTCAAAAGCCATACTATCCAGCAGCATTTGCTGGGTGCCAATTTGACGATTCGCCGCGCGTTCCATGGAATCCGAAGCCGTAGGGTTTGATAACAGGGATACGTAAGCCACCTTGGCGTTGTTCAGGTTATCGACCTGCGCATGTATTTTTGGATGATACTGGGAATCCACCTGAATAATTGCCGCCTTTTGAGCGGGCGATAAATGAAGCCGTTGAGCGACATAACCAGGAAATCCGCCTTTGTCATCGTCTTCTTTTTCGTGTTCCCGCTCCCTTTTGAGTCTAAAACCCGCTAAAAAAAGAACAATAGCGGCAACGACCAGAGACATAATCAGATAAGGAAGTATTTTAATTAATCGGACGGAATAAGAACGATCCAGCGACATGGTATTTGTTAAATTGAACGAATGAAAAACAATATCCAAAAAAGCGCCCTATGGAAGACGCCCTATAGAAAAATGACGCAACTCAACTATTTAAGATCGTATAAAGTAGAAGCGGCATAACCGTAATCTTTAGCGAAGGCGTCTATTTTGCTTTGTTGGGCGGCCATATCGTAATCCTGGACGTCCGACCTCCAGATATAAATCATCATAAAAGCGGCGATTACGCAAAAAAATAAACTCGCCGCAGCCAGGCGCGGCGTTAGCGCGTAATACCGGGTTTTTAATGCCTGTTTTCTTTCCAGCTTTGCTATCAGACGGGTATAGAAAAACGGCTTAGGATTCGCCCTTCCGACGCCGGATAAACTTTCCATCGTCCGGTTGATCTCGTCTTCAATATTATCCTTCATTTTCATAATACGTTTTTAAAGATTTTTTTAAATTCGTTTTTGCGCGGTGTATCGTCGATTCCGTAGAAGCGAGCGATACATTCATCACCTCCGCTATATTTTCATAACTCAGACCTTGCAGTTTATGCAATGTGAAAGCCGTTTTTTGAGCGTCGGGCAGTTGTTCGATGGCCTTAAACAACACGGCGGCCCGCTGTTTATTTTCCAGGATAACGCCCGGATGGTTAAAATCTGGTATATCCATCGCTTCCGTCCGCTCGTCGCTTTTGCTAAAGATGCTCACCAGAAAACCAAACCGTTTCTTGGTTTTTTTTGCCCGGATATGTTCGAGACATTTACTAACCGTTATTCGATAGATCCAGGTAGATAATTTAGCATTCCCTTTGAATCCTTCGATGGATTCGTACACTTCCATAAAAACCTCCTGGGCAATATCTTCGGCGTCCTCGTTGTTCTGTAACATTCCGAGCGCAGTATTAAAAACAACGCTTTGATAAGACTCGACCAGCTCGCTGAAACTTGCCTCCTTTCCATTCTTTACTTCAAGGATCAATTGATTTTCCCTGTTTTGGTCGATCATCATGTTTAGTCTTCCCGCGCTTGAATGATTAGTTAGACGATATTTGTGAAAAAAACTTTCCCGGTTTTTCTTTTTCTTCAAAAAGCCCGAATGCTGATTCCAAAATTCAAGGGAAATGCTCACTTTATAGGTAAAAGTAATCCCGATAAGGAAAAAGTTTAAAATATCAGATTATTTTCGATCTTTGATCGGCGAAATAACGGAGGTTTATTTTTAGGAGAAGGGATTTATGAAAAATAAAAAACGGTTCGATAAATAATATTCCGAATAATACCGCTATCTGGCTTTTATCGTCTATAAACTTTTTTTACGGAAAACCATGCAGGTAATAGCGGGCATAATTTTTCATACGCTGGGCGGTATCGCTTCAGGTAGTTTTTATATCCCCTTCAAAAAAGTTCGCGCCTGGGCTTGGGAAACTTATTGGATGATCGGCGGCGTCGCTTCCTGGCTGATCGTTCCTTTCCTCGCGGCGTGGCTGACCATACCGGATTTTTTCACCATTATCCGGCATACCGACGGTTCTACCTTTTGCTGGACCTACCTGCTAGGAATTCTATGGGGAATCGGCGGACTTACTTTTGGCCTGTCCATGCGCTACCTGGGCATGTCGCTGGGCATGTCGGTCGCCTTGGGTTTTTGCTCAGCGTTTGGCGCTTTAATCCCGCCCATTTACCGCGATCTGATTTCGCATGAGTCTAAAGGATCTTTTTCTGCAATGGTGAGCCACACGGGCGGGCAGATCATTTTATTGGGCGTGGCGGTTTGTCTGGCCGGTATATTTATCTGCGGACGCGCGGGCATGTTGAAAGAAAACGATCTTTCCGACGATCAAAAAAAAGCGCAGATCAAAGAATTCAACCTGTGGAAAGGCCTGGCGGTAGCGACGACGTCTGGCATATTGAGCGCCTGTTTCAATTTCGGAATCGAGTCCGGCAAACCCATGGCGGGGGTTGCCGTCGCGCAAGGCTGCAATCCTTTGTTCCAGAACAACGTCATTTTTGTCGTAATCCTGTGGGGCGGCCTGACGAGCAATTTTATCTGGTGCATGATCCTGAACGCCCGCAACCGGACTTTTAAAGATTATACGAATCCGGACGCCCCTCTGGCCAATAATTATTTGTTTTCGGCGATTGCCGGAACGACTTGGTTCCTACAGTTTTTCTTTTACGGCATGGGCGAAAGCAAACTCGGCAACGGCGCCAGTTCCTGGATCCTGCACATGTCCACGATTATTTTGACCTCAAATCTTTGGGGATTTTATTTTAAAGAATGGAGCGGCGTGTCTCCGGCTACCCTGCGAACGATCCTGGCAGGAATCGCCGCCATTATTCTATCCGTCCTGATTGTCGGGTACGGGAACGCCATGTCATAAAGCTAATTCATTATTAATCAACAAAATAAAGGCTAATAGCTAATAGCCAACAGCTTTTTACCAATGAATACTCCGGCTACTACATTCAAACATGTCAGCTATTTATGGGACGAACAAAAAGCGTCCAAAATGACCGGCGACGAGATATCTCTGTTCATCTACCGCTCCAACCTGCTGGGCGCCGACCTCAGGCTAACCAATTTTGGCGGCGGGAATACGTCCGTCAAAATAGAGGAGACAGATCCGCTGACGGGCGCTTCCGTTCCGGTGATGTGGATCAAAGGTTCGGGCGGCGATATTGGAACCCTAAAAAAATCCGGCTGTGCCGCGCTTTACCTGGACCGACTGCTACAATTGGAAAAAATTTATCCCGGAGTTGAACGGGAAGACGAAATGGTCGCGCTATTCAATCATTGCATTTTTGATCTCGATTCTAAAGCGCCGTCCATCGACACGCCTTTACATGGGTTTTTGCCTTTCAAACACATTGACCATTTACATCCCGACGCAGCCATCGCGATTGCCGCCGCTAAAGACGGTGAGCAAATCACCCGCGAACTTTTTGACGGGACCATCGGCTGGGTCCCCTGGCGGCGGCCTGGTTTTGAACTTGGGCTGGAATTGAAACGCTGTCTCGAAGACGCCGCTGCGAAAGCCGTCGCTTTGCGCGGGATCATGCTCGGATCGCACGGATTGTTTACTTGGGGCAATACTTCTTACGAAAGTTATATGAACACGTTGGATGTTGTCGAGCGGTGCGCAGAATATATTGAAAGCCGGGCGGGCAAAAAAAGACCCGTTTTCGGCGGGCAAAAAATAAAAAGTTTATCCGCAGAAAGTCGCCGGAAACAGGCGGCGGCGCTGTCTCCCGTACTGCGAGGCCTTTGCTCGGAACGGCAGAAAATGATCGGCCACTTTACCGACCATCCCGCTATACTTGAGTTTGTCAACTCCAACGACCTTGCGCGGCTTGCGCCCATGGGGACTTCCTGCCCCGATCATTTTTTACGCACTAAGATTCGTCCGCTTGTCCTCGAACTTTCGCCGGACGAAGACTTTGCTGACTTCGGAAAAATAAAAGAAAAACTCCGGGGCGATTTCACGGCCTACCGCGCGGATTATGCGGCCTATTACGACGCCTGCAAACATCCCGATAGTCCCGCTATGCGCGATCCGAACCCGGTCGTCATGCTCTATCCGGGCGTCGGTATGTTTACTTTTGCAAAAGATAAACAGACGGCCCGCGTGGCGTCCGAATATTATATCAACGCGGTCAACGTCATGCGCGGCGCGGAAGCCGTTTCTGAATATACCTCCCTGCCTCGCCAGGAAGCGTTCGATATTGAATACTGGCTATTAGAGGAAGCTAAATTGCAGCGCGCGCCAAAACCCAAATCGCTAACCGGCAGGGTCGCTTTAATTACGGGCAGCGCGGGCGGAATCGGGAAAGCCATCGCCCGGAAGTTTGCCGAACAAGGCGCCTGCATCGTCCTCAACGATATCAGCGAGGAAAGATTAAAAGAAACGACCGCCGCTTTTATCCGTGATTTTGGAAAAGACGCCGTTTATTCCGTTCTATTGAACGTTACGGATGAGCATTCTGTCTCAATGGCGCTCGACGAGGCCGCGCTCAGTTTCGGCGGCGTGGATATAGTCGTTAACAATGCGGGTATCAGCATTTCCAAAACCCTAACAGACCATACGCTGGAAGATTGGGATAAAATATATAATATTATTGTAAAAGGCCAGTTCCTTGTCAGCCGCGCCGCTTTAACTGTTATGAAAAAACAGGGCTTCGGCGGCGACCTGGTCAACATTGTCTCCAAAAATGCCGTCGTGGCCGGGCCAAACAACGCCGCCTACGGATCGGCCAAAGCCGCTCAGGGACATTTGACGCGTTTGCTGGCTGCCGAATTGGGCGAATATAAAATACGCGTGAATATGATCAACCCCGATGCCGTAATCGTTGATTCCAATATCTGGTCGGGCGGCTGGGCCGAAGGCCGGGCCAAAGCCTACGGCGTCAAAATAGAAGACCTCCCCGCTTATTACGCCAAACGGACGCTGCTGAATGAAATTATTCTGCCCGAAGATATCGCCAACGCCGCTTTTGTTTTCGTAAGCGGACTATTGGATAAAACTACCGGCTGCGCTTTGAACGTGGACGGAGGAATTGCCATGGGTTTCTATCGTTAATAAAAGTCGGGCGCGCTTAAATTATCTATTTTTATCACGCCTGCAAAATATAGAATATTATATTTTAAGATCAATAACCGCCAAATCGTAGACGTCATAAAAATCATATCAATCATAATAATCAACGGTTCAGACAACTATGCGGATCTCGTCGGATGCAATCAATCAATTTAACGACAAACTGCTGGCAAATCAGTCCCGGCGGCTTCAACGATTAGAAGAAGAACTATTTGACACGAACGGCGTCCAAAATGCCCGGGAAATTATCGAACGCTTAATAAAATTCCAGATTGCCATTCCCAGTTGGGCCTTAGGAACCGGCGGAACCCGTTTCGGCAGGTTTCCCGGCGCGGGCGAACCAGGTAGTTTAGAAGAAAAAATAGACGACGTCGGTTTGCTCCATGCTCTCAACCGTGCCGGCGGCGCCATTTCTTTGCACATACCCTGGGACGTCCCCGACGACGCAAATGCGATTAAACAATTGGCGGCGGAACATGGGATCGTTTTTGACGCCGTGAATTCCAACACGTTCCAGGATCAGCCCGGTCAACCGCTGAGTTATAAATTTGGTTCCTTACAACATGCAGACCCGCAAGTTCGCAAACAAGCAGTCGATCACAATATTGAAGTGATCCGCCGCGGCGTAAATGTAGGTTCCAACGCATTGACCGTCTGGCTGTCGGATGGCTCCAGTTTTCCGGGACAACTCAATTTTCGCAAAGCATTCGAACGGACGCTGGAAAGTCTTCAAGAAATATATGCCGCCCTTCCTCCGCATTGGAGAATGTTCGTCGAATATAAAGCTTTTGAGCCTAATTTCTATTCCATGACCGTCGGCGACTGGGGCCAGTCCCTCCTTTTTGCGCAAAAACTAGGACCTCAAGCGTTTACTTTGGTAGACTTGGGACACCACCTTCCCGGCGCGAATATTGAGCAGATCGTATCTCTTCTCCTTATGGAAAAAAAGTTGGGCGGATTCCATTTTAACGATTCTAAATACGGCGACGATGATCTCACGGTCGGCAGTATCAATCCATACCAGCTTTTTTTAATTTTTAACGAACTGATAGAAGGCATGGACGCGGCCGGATTACCCCACGCAACCGGGCTTTCATGGATGATCGACGCCTCGCACAACGTCAAAGATCCGCTGGAAGATCTCCTGCAATCCGTCGAGGCCATCCTGCAGGCCTACGCGAAAGCGCTACTCGTCGACCAAAAAGCGCTCCGGGAAGCGCAGGAAATCAATGACGTCGCCCGCTGCCAGGAAATATTGCAAACCGCCTACCTGACAGACGTCCGGGCGCTGACGGCAGAAGCCCGCCTGAAGTCCGGTGGCGCGTTAAATCCATTGGGAATGTTCCGGGAAATAAAAGTGCGGGAGACCCTGATCCGGGAACGCGGAACCGCGAGCCGCGCTACCGGGTTATAAAATAAATACAATATTCATTGAAAACTCCCGTCATTGCAATCTTCGATATTGGAAAAACGAATAAGAAACTGTTTTTATGCAATGAGCAGTACGGGATTGTTGACGAACAAAGCGAACAACTGCCCGAAACCGTCGACGAGGATGGCTTCCCCTGCGAGGATTTGACTGCGCTGACCGCCTGGATTAAAAATACTTTTTCCAGAATCGGCCTTAATAACTCGTTCGGCGTCGAACGAGTTATTAAGGCAGTTCAATTTTCTGCTTACGGCGCTTCTTTTGTTTTACTGGATGATGCGGGCAAAACCGTCGCGCCGCTTTATAATTACCTGAAACCATTTCCAGAAGCGCTTAAAAAACGCTTTTACGAAACGTACGGAGGCGAATGGACGTTTTCCAGGAAAACCGCTTCGCCCGTTTTGGGCTCTTTAAATTCCGGTATGCAGTTGTACCGCCTGAAATATGAAAAGCCCGAAGTGTTCTATCAAATGAAATATGCCCTTCATTTACCGCAATACGTCAGTTTTTTATTTTCAGGTCGTTTTCTTACTGATATTACTGGCGTAGGCTGCCACACCAATCTATGGGATTTTGATAAAAATGAATATCACGAATGGGTAGAAAAAGAAGACGTCTTTCCGAAACTACCGACGGTTGTTCCATCCAACGGCGTCGTTACGGCTCGAAAAGGCGGCTTGCTGAACGGTTCCGCGATTAAAATCGGCGTCGGACTACACGATAGTTCCGCAGCTCTAATCCCCTACTTGGCGCTTTTTAAAGAACCGTTCGTCCTGATCTCTACCGGTACCTGGAATATCTCGATGAACCCCTGGAATTCCGCTCCGCTGACCGAACATGAACTTCAAAATGATTGCTTACAATATTTAAGTTTCGAAGGAAAGCCCGTTAAAGCTTCGCGTCTTTTCGCGGGTCGGCAACATGAAGACGGCGTCAAAAATCTGGCTGTAGCGCTTAATAAACCGGCAGACTATTATAAAACCGTCCGGTTTGACGCCCAAATAATCATTCAACTACAAAAAGGCAAGGTAAATAACGCTTTATCTCCTCCTTTCGACAATTATGAAACTGCATATCATTGGATGATGATCGAGATGGTTGCCAGACAGACCCGGTCGACTTTATTGATTTTTGGAAAAACCCAGCCTGCGCGTATTTTTGTTGACGGCGGTTTTGGTAAAAACCCGGTTTTTATGCAATTATTAGCCAATAGTTTCCCGGCTCAGGAAATTTACGCGGCGTCCGTCGCGCAGGCGTCAGCCATTGGAGCGGCGCTGGCGATTCACGCGCATTGGAATAATGAGGACGTTCCACAAAATCTAATTGAATTAAAAAGATATACGGCTGCTAAGTATTAACTTAGCGCGTCCATTCAATCTGTTTGCTGTCTGCTTCGCTCAAAAATTTGTCCGTAAACGTGAAAGTAGCCCTTTTTATCCCTTGTTATATTGACCAGTTTTATCCGCAGGTAGGCGTCTCGACCCTCGAACTCTTAGAAAAGTTGGGCGTTACGGTGGAGTTCCCGATGAACCAGACTTGTTGCGGACAACCAATGGCGAACGCGGGCTATGAGCGGTTCGCTAAAAAATGTAATGATCTGTTCATCGATAATTTTGAAGGGTATGAATATATTGTTTGTCCTTCTGGAAGTTGTGTCTTACACATTAAAGAACATTTGAAAGAAAGCGCCGACGTCGGCAAAGGGGCTAAATTAACCTCCCGCGTTTTTGAACTATGCGAATTCCTGACCGATCAATTACACATAGACTGGCTGGACGCGCGCTTTCCTTATAAAGTTGGTTTGCATCAAAGTTGCCACGGGCAGCGCGGGCTGCATTTGTCTCAGTCGTCAGAAATAGTTGCTCCATATTTTTCCAAACCGGAAGGGCTATTAAAAATGGTCGCCGGGTTGCAACTTGTTTCCTTAGACCGCAGGGACGAATGTTGCGGTTTTGGCGGGACGTTCAGCGTATCGGAAGAATCGGTTGCCGTCAAAATGGGCAAAGACCGCGTAGCGGACCATGTAACGCATGGCGCGGAAGTGATCACGGCAACCGATATGTCTTGCCTGATGCATTTGGAGGGAATTTTGCGCAGGCAGGGAAGCGCCGTCCGGGTAAAACACATTGCAGAAATATTAAACGCCTCGCTGGCCTGACCTATGGAAAATCAGCCAACCCATGCCGCGCTGGCAGAAAAATTTAACAAGGACAAGGCTCGCGTCGACTGGCACGATCAAACGCTTTGGTTGATCCGGCAAAAACGCGATAAAGCGGCCGCGCAAATACCCGAATGGGAAGCTTTGAGGGAAACGGCTTCCCAGATCAAGCGGCATGCGCTTTCCCAACTTTCGGAATACCTCGTCCAATTTGAAGAAAAAGCAACGGCCAACGGAATCATCGTCCACTGGGTGTCCGACGCGGAATCGCATAACGGGATTGTTTTGAGGCTGTTAAAAGAACGAGACATGGATCAATTGGTGAAAAGCAAATCCATGCTGACGGAAGAATGCGGACTCAATCACTTTTTGGAAAAGAACGGGATCGGCGTCGTGGACTCCGACCTCGGCGAGCGCATTGTTCAGTTGGCCGGAGAGCCGCCCAGCCATATTGTGCTTCCCTGCATTCACTGGAAAAAAGAAGAGATCGGCGCGCTTTTCCATCAATATTTAGGAACCCCGGAGGGTCTCGCAGACCCGCAGGCCCTGACGGCCGCGGCCAGGAAACACCTGCGCGAAAAATTCCTGACCCGTAAAGCGGCGATGACAGGCGTCAATTTTGCGGTCGCTGAAACGGGCGAATTCGTCGTTTGCACCAACGAAGGCAACGCCGACATGGGCGCGCACTTGGCCGACCTGCACATTGCGAGCATGGGAATCGAAAAAATTATCCCCCGCCGCGCCGACCTCGGCGTTTTTTTGCGATTGCTGGCGCGCAGCGCGACCGGACAACCCGTTACTACTTACTGTAGCCATTTCGCGCGTCCGCGCGAAGGCGCAGAAATCCATGTAATTATTGTCGATAATGGCCGAACCGTACAATTGGGCAGACCCGATTTCAGGGAGTCGCTCAAATGTATCCGGTGCGGCGCTTGTTTTAACACCTGCCCGGTGTATCGGCGCAGCGGCGGCCACTCTTACCATACCGCCATTGCCGGACCGATCGGTTCTATCCTGGCTCCGAACCTGGATATGAAGAAATATGCCGACCTTCCCTTCGCTTCCACGCTGTGTGGTTCGTGTAGCGCCGTTTGCCCCGTTAAAATTGATATACACACACAGTTGTATAAATGGCGGCAGGAACTCACGAAAGAACCGGATGCCGACAAAGTAAAAAAGGCGGGCGTTCAGGCAATGGCGTCCGTCCTCTCCCACCCTGCCGTCTATAGAATAACCGGGAAAATGGGCAGAAATACCTTACGCTTTGCTCCTTTTATGCTAAAAAATAAGATGAATCCCTGGTACAAGCAGCGGGAAATGCCGGATCCGCCAAAGGCGTCCTTCCGGGATTGGTACTTAAAAAACAGGCTACCCAAATGACCCAGAGAGAAAAAATATTAAACGCCGTCCGGCAGAATCAGCCGGAAATGGTTCCCGCTCCCGCCCGCCCTGCGTTGCGCGCTTCTACGTCGACGGATATGGATTTATTTAAAAAAACGTTGGCCGGTATTGGCGGACAAACTATAGATGTCCAAAACGTCCGTGAAGTACAACGATCTATAGAAGAAAATTTTAAAGGCCGCGCGCTTTCTTATCTGCCTGCTTCTGACCTGTCCCTACGCGATCCCGATCCCCGTCAATACGCCGACTTGGAAGTCGCCGTCGTTCCCGCCGTTTTCGGCGTTGCCGAAAATGGCGCCGTCTGGATAACAGAAAAGAATTTAGTCCATCGGGCTATCCCTTTTATTTGTGAACATTTGGCCGTCGTTCTCCGCGCTTCGGACGTCTTGCCGACGATGCACGAGGCGTATGAAAGAATTGGTTCCGATGATTACGGGTTTGGCGTTTTTATAGCGGGACCTTCCAAAACAGCCGATATTGAACAATCTTTGGTCCTGGGCGCCCACGGAGCCAAAAGTTTCACCTTATTTATATTGCATGAATCCAATCAATAATTCCTCTACTCGTTTGATTGCTGCCACCCCTGCTCCGCCCTATTATGCGGTCATTTTTACGTCCGTCCGCACCGGCGTCGATAACGACGGATATGCCCAAACCGCCGGTCGTATGGTCGAATTGGCCAGTTCCCAACCCGGTTTTCTGGGCGTTGAATCCGCCCGCGAGGACGCTGGGATTACCGTCTCTTATTGGCGCTCGCTGGAAGATATTAAAACTGGAAATATCAAAGCGAACACGTGATGGCCCGCGATCGCGGCAGGGAATTTTGGTACGAAGGGTATAAAACCCGTATTTGCAAAGTAGAAAGGGATTACGGGTTTCATACCTTATAAATAGCTTTTTGCGGCTTCCTCAAGTTAAATTTTAATTATAACCTTTAAATTTTATTAATTCCATATTAATGTATACTTTAGAGCGTCAACTTTTATTCTTAATCGTTTTAATGGACGGCTAAGCGCTAAAAGTTAAGCGGTCGTCTCCCTCTCTTTCACTTTAAAATTTATTATCATGGCCAAAAAAAAGCATCCCCATAACGTTAGCCAGCCTGCTCGCATCGGCGACAACGCCGCCACCAAATTCAGAGCCAAAGACGCGCGGGATAACCAGCAATTTCTAAGGGTTTTAGCCATTGCTACCCTTCTGCTACTAGTATTTATGTATTATATTTTTAACAGGTAAGCGTTTTTACGCCAAAACTGAAGCTAAAAAGAGCATGCGGCGCAAGGTAATATCCCTGCGCCGCATGCTTACTTATAGTACTCCACTTTTATATTGCAACCGGTTAATCCAGAGAAACGTCGGCAAACCGGTACGTGCTGCCCCGCTCGCCATAGATCACCATTTCATTCTTGCCGATCTGCCGGCAAATTTTCGGGCGGGTAATAATATTCGCATCGGCGTTGCTGAATAAAGGCCTGGTCGTCAACTGACCGCTTTTGCTTACTTCAGAAAGCGCGACGGCGGAATATTTATCGTTGCTCGTAGTATATATTTTTTTCTGGTTTGGACGTAAATTTTTCGGATCTTCGTTATAGACGAAGTACAATTTATCCCCGCCGATGGCCATCGCATAGGAAGAATAAAACCCGTTATCGTTCACCGTTTGCTGCCGCTTTGGAATACGGGTTGTCCACTCAATTTCTCCGTTAGGGCGGATATTCACCACAATCAGGTCGTTAAAATTATAGTAATAATCCACGCGATTATTATAACCATAGCGGCTATATCCAAACGGGGAATAGTAAGGCGAATAAAAAGCGGAGGTCGCATACGGATAATAAGAATTATTATACGGGTTGCGGGTCTCCACAAAGTATTGTTCAGCCACCAGAATAGCGCCGCCGTCCGAACGCAGGATTAGTTTATCCAGCGAATAGTTATAAAGTTCCGGCTCTTTGTTCTTATCATTGACGTTGATGGCCTCCTGGGCTTTTCGCTTGCTTTTATCTGACAAATAGGCAGTTACCAGGTTAAAGTCGAAAGGCTTGGCGTTCTGCATGGTAATTTGTTTGGTTATCGGATTTAGCCGCACAAAACAGGCGCCTTTGATCCCGAGATCTTTGGATTCGGAATAAAAACCGGCGCAAACAATGTCGCCGTTATCCGAAGGCCGGAAAGTGAGGTCGGTAATGTATTTATCGCCCAGGTCGATCTTAAACTCTTGGAAGTCCGTTCCGTCCTTTCCAAGCGACAATAGATCGTATTGAAATCCGCCCAGTTTTTTAGAAGAACCGACTTTTCCGTTCTTATATAATGTACCCAGCAAATAAACGTTCCCCTGATTATCTACCTGATATTCGTCGACGCTGAACTTTTTATCGTCGTAAGGTAACTGAACGTCTTTACTCCAAAGTTCGTTAAATTGCGCGTCATAGATCTGCAAATTGAACTTTTCCAATTGATTGGTCAAATGCGGTAGATGCGCGTAGACCAATATTTTGGAACTGTCGCGACTGATATGAACCCCAAAAACGTCCTGCTTATCGCGGTTCGGCGCGGCCACTTCGGCAATTTTTAATAGTTCCGGTGAAAGCAGCATAGACTCGTTTTTAATGGTCTGCGCGAACAGGTAGGTCTTTTGTTGCTTTTCATTATAAAAATAAGTGAGCAAATAGAGTTGCCTGCCCAGCATGACCACGTCTTTCAGTTCGCGGTCTTTGCCTTTAACGTTCAAATCCAGGTCGCGCGATTTAACCAGTTTCATATTCCGGTCGTAATATTCGATAACGGCATGTACGGCGCCGGAACCCAACAGCCCTTCTTTTTGTTGCCGCAACGCGTAAAAGCCGTTCGGATCGGTCGCAATGATCCGGTTCAGCGAGCTATGAGCGGGTTCTTTGTAGTCGGCGCTCCAGGTAATGGGCCGCGCGATTCTGCCGGCGTTATCGTCCATCTGGGCGCGGGCCTTAAAATGAAATCCAAAGCCGGTTAATAAAATGATATAGATTATATTT
>JBBRMZ010000075.1:0-20522 GCA_038230555.1 Chitinophagales bacterium | reverse complement strand
TCCGCAGCAGGTTCAAGACCCGCCGCCGAGAGCGCCCAGCGGGATTTATTTAGTTCTATGACGGCAGGTTCCGTATGTTCAGCGCCTTTATTGTCCACAAACAGAGAGCCCGAAAAACAGGAATCCACGAATAAAATAATATGCCGGGCCTCAAAGGACTCGATGTAGGTTATTATATCCGTGTTTGGTATTCCATTTAAGTGATAATTTTCAGCCCTACAATCTTTCAAAAACCAGAAACCCCGTTTTAGTTGTTTATGAACGTCTCCATGACCGGAATAACAGAATATAAGGTTGTCGTTCTCTTTGACTTTCTCTTTCAGTTCCAATAAGGTATTCAAGATATTATCCCGGGTAGCCTCTCCATTTTTCAGGATCTTAACGTGTTTATCTAAAAATCCGTATTGTTCTTTGAGTACCTGCGTTAATTCTTCGGCGTCGCGGACGCAGTTGTGCAGACGTAACCGCTGATCATCGTATTCGTCGATGGCAACGGCAAACAGATAATCATCGCCTCGGATAAAGGAAGACATCCTGTTTTGGCTACCGGGAGGAACGCCGGGGTGTTTGGTTAAGTCGGCCATAAGGGAGGGAATAATTTTTTCCGCGCTAAAAATACGGCAAGGACAGGATATAACAAAATATATTAAGTAAGGAGATAAAAAGTTTGAAGATATTATCCCGAAAAATTTTGGGAAGTTGAGCTTTATTTCTAAGTACGATGAAGAATCCTTAAAACATACCGGATTAAAAGATATATAATACCGGCGGGAATAATTGGCGTTTACGGATAAAAGGTTTACTTTTGTATTTGCAAAGACATTCACTTACCGAAAACTTGAGCGAACGATGACAAGACTACTACTTTTCGTCAGTTTTTTATCTCCCCTCTTTCTGACCGCCCAGCCGGGCTATACCGCCAACGACCTGATTCGTCCTTATAACGGCGGATTTCGTCCGGGCATCAATTTCGATTATTACCCTGGTTTTACGGACGAGGCGCTGGCTAACCTTGCGGCGGGCAATAAGCAGCTCGGCATTCCGGGGCTGGAAGCCAAAGCTTTCAGGCCTTTGTTGTCGGAAGATTTCCTCGAGACCTACGGGTATGACGTTCGACTCAACACCTTCAAATATTACGACAGCCTCGGGCTGAAAGACCTGACGTGCATCACGGGGTTTCCTTCGGCGGCGCACCAGGAAAAAAAAGAATACTGCCCGGGTATACAATCCGCCATGTTTGCCAATCTCTACGCGCCGATCTGGGATAACGGGGCCAACGGGACCCCTGTGAACGACACGAATTATTTCGCGCTGTATATTTATAAAATGGTGACGCGGTATAAAGGGCAGGTAAAATTCTGGGAAGTGTGGAACGAACCGGGTTACGATTATACGGGCGCGCGGGGCTGGCTGCCGCGCGGGTCGCCGGGAAACTGGTGGGATAACAATCCCGATCCCTGCGATTATAAACTACGCGCGCCGATCTTTAACTATGTCCGGATGTTGCGCATCGCTTATGAAGTGATCAAAACCATCGACCCGGACGCCAAGGTTTGCACTTCCGGGCTTGGGTTCCCGAGTTTTCTCGACGCCATCCTGCGCAATACGGACAACCCGAACAACGGGCAGCCTTCGGCAGATTACCCGCTAAGCGGCGGCGCGTATTTTGACGTGCTGATCTATCACTCCTATCCGCATTTTGACGGCAGCCTCCGGGCCTGGAACAATGCGCGGGGCGCTTTTGATAATTTCCGCCATTCGGACGCGGCAGCGCGGGGAATCGACTGGGTCAAACAAAATTACCAGGACGTTTTTGATCAATACGGGTACAACGGCAACAAATACCCGGGGAAATTGTGGCTTATCACGGAGTGCAATCTGCCGCGCAAACAATTCGGCGACTTTATTGGCTCCACCGAGGCGCAACGCAATTTCATGATCAAGGGATTTATCCAATGCGTGAAAAGCAACGTCATCCAGTGGCATATTTTTAAGATTGCTGAAAATACGGACCTGGACCACGCCAGTTACGAGTTCGACGTAATGGGTTTATACAAAAAATTTGAGGTTGCCCACATCAATCAGCAGGACATGAACGACGAGGGCGTCGCTTATAAAACGGCTTCCCTGATGATGTTTGGCAAGCGCTACGATACTGCCAGAACCAGAGCGCTGCTGTTGCCCGCCGGGGCCGACGGAGCGGCTTTTAAAGACTCCAGCGGAGTTTATACCTATGTTTTGTGGGCAAAAACAACGATTGACCAAAGCGAAGCAGCGTCGGCGACCTATTCTTTCCCCGCGAACCTGCCGAATGGTAGTTTCCGCCAGCGTAACTGGGATTACTCCAAAACCCTGATCGAAAGCCAGGCGCCCGCGCAGCAGATCGCGCTGACCGGATCGCCTATCTTTTTGACCGAGCAAACGGCCGGCGCCAATAAATACGCCATTTGCGTCGGCGATTCCGTTATGTTTACCGACGGGACCGGATCGGCCTCGCGCGAGTGGACCATCGTCACCGGGCTCGGCCAGACCAGCAAGGATACGGCCCGACAACCGGTCAGAACCTATTACAGTCCGGGGACGTATCCGGCTGTCCTGACGGCCAAAGACGCGAACGGCGTCATTTTCTCCCAACAGACCATCAATATCCAGGTGGCGGACGCGCCTGTGGTCAATTTTTCTTACGCCGTTTCAGGGCCTACCGTTACCGTGACCAACCTGTCGGGCGCCAACGTGGATAGCCTCGCCTGGGATTTTGGGGACGGCTCGAAAAGCGCGACGCCCAATACTTCGCATCTATATTTTAAAAGCGGTATATATTCCGTGAAATTAACCGCTTTCGGCCGGTGCGGCCAGAAGTCGACCGTTCAGCAGGTCACTATTGCCGCTCCCGCTCCCCCGGCCGTCACGTCTACCGCCAACGACGCCGTTCCGGCTTATACGGGCGGTTTCCATCCGGGAGTTAATCTGGCCTACGCGCCGGGCTGGCTGGATCAGCAGATAGCCGATATCGCCGCCGGCAGCGCCAACCTGGGCTTACCGGGCGTCGGCGCAAAATCGCTGCGCATTTCGCTGCCCGACAATTTTGTGAGCTATTGGGGCGTCAACGTCCGGAAAGACGCGTTCGATCATTACGGCGCGTTGGGTCTGACCGATAATATTTTGACGGTCGGCAGTCCGGCCGCTTCCAACCAGGACCTGACCAGTTACTGCCCGACCAAACCTTCGGCCCTGTTTAAAAATATGTACGCCGATATCTGGGACGGCGGCGCGAACGGTACGCCCGTCAACGACGACAACGCTTACGCCCTCTATATTTATAATTTAGTAACAACCTATAAAGGACAGGTCAAATTCTGGGAAATCTGGGATACGCCGGGCTACGATGAAACGGGGAAGAAAGGCTGGCTTGCGCGCGGCGCGGCCGGCAACTGGTGGGAAAACAATCCCGCCCCTTGCGACTACGCCCTGCACGCGCCGATTTTTAACCTGGTCCGGCTGATGCGCATCAGCTATGAAGTGATTAAATCCGTCGATCCGAACGCGATTGTTACTTTTTCTGGCGCGGGATTCCCGAGTTTTTTAGACGCGGTTTGCCGCAATACGGACAACCCGTCCGACGGCAGCGCTCAACCTTCCTATCCGTTTAAAGGCGGCGCTTATTTTGACGCGGTGACCTATAATTCTTTCCCGATCTACGACGGCAGTACCTTCACGGTCGACGCGGCTACCGGCGTCGTCACCCATCACCGGACTTCGGACGCAGGGGCGCAGGGGATCGTCAGTTACAAGAACCAACTGACCGACGTACTGAAAACCTACGGTTACGACGGTTCCGCCCACCCGGCTAAATATTTCCTCGTCGGGCAGGCGAATATCCCGCGCAAAGCGCTCAACGGATATTTTGGCAACGAGGAGATACAAAAAAATTACGTGGTCAAAGCATACGCGCTGGCCGCCGCCAACGGGATCGTTCAATTGGACATACAGAGCGTGGCGGAAAATCAGACCCCTGATATTGCGGGCGATCCAAGCCAAGTGGAAGGCTTATATGAAAAATTAGGGGGAACGCCTTATCAGGCCAAGAAAACGTTGGAGGGCGTCGCTTTTAAAACGGCTTCCGACGCACTCTACGGCCTACAACCCGACCCCGCGAGAACGCTGGCCCTGGCCTTGCCTTCCGGCGTAAAAGGCTCCGCCTTTAAGAACGTCAACGGAAAATATACCTATGTCCTTTGGGCGGAAACAACCACTGACCTCAGCGAAACCGCTTCCGCTACCTACGCTTTCCCGGCAGGGTTGACAGCGTCGACGCTTTACCAGAAAAACTGGGATTTTAGCGAGACTAAGCTAACCCAGGCAGTCGATCCCACGCAGGTTGCTTTGACCGGTTCGCCGGTGTTCCTTTCAGGCAATAGCGCGGGCCTTGACTCTACGGCGGTGGTGACCGGGACTATCGCTACGGAAATTCAAAAGCCGGTAGAAAATGTGACGGTAGCCGCCTATAACTCCGCCAACGTCCCGTTTGGCCTCCAGACCACATCCAGCGACGGAACGTATAAAATAACGGGGTTAAAGAACGGCGACCATGTCGATATCCGCCCTTATAAAAATACCAATCCGGGCAACGGGGTAAGCACTTACGACCTAACGTTGATCAGCAATCATATTCTGGGCGTTCAATTGTTAAATTCGCCGTATAAAATCATTGCCGCCGACGTTAATAAAGATGCCGAAATCAACGCGGTAGATCTGTTAATCATGCGGAAAATGATTCTGCATATCATTGACCAGTTTCCGGGCAATACTTCTTGGAGATTTGTGAATAAAGATTATCAATTTCCGCACCCCAACGATCCATTTTCTGAAGTATTACCGGGATCGATCAATGTCAATGCAATTACTGCTCCAGCGACGGTCAATTTTATCGCCATTAAAGTGGGCGACGTCAACAACAGCGCCGTCACCAATTCCGTGTCCGGCATTACGGTTCGCCATGCCACAGAAACCCTCACCTTTGGCGTCGACGAACAGGCGATGACCGCAGGCCGCGAGTATACGGTTCATTTTACGTTAAGTCAGTTGAACGCGCTGGGCTATCAGTTCACGGTTAACTTTACCAAAGGGGCGGTCGAAATTTTGGACGTCACCCCGGGCGCCCTGAATAATCTGACTGAAAGCAACTTCGGAAAATTTGAGAACGCCGTTACGACTAGCTGGAACGGGACGGCTTCTGGTCCGGCAGAAGCGTTCAGCATTACGATCCGCGCTAAAGCGAACGCAAAGTTGAGCGATGTTTTAACGGTCGGCTCCAACCTGACAACCGCCGAGGCCTACGGCGCCGACGGCGAGGTCATGAATGTTCAATTAAAATTCAACACGGGCAAAATCAGCGGCGAAGAATTTATGCTGTATCAAAACGAACCGAACCCCGCTTTGGATTATACGAAAATCGGTTTCAACCTGCCGCAATCCGATAAAGGAACGCTGACCGTGTATGACGTTTCCGGCAGGGTCTTGACGGTACGAAGCGGAGATTTTAATAAAGGATATAATGAGGTCCGTCTGACAAAAGCCGAACTTGGCGTCTCCGGCGTGTTGTTTTATCGGTTGGATACGCCGGATCATTCGGCTATTAAGAAAATGATCGTTTTGGAATGACGAGGGTGATAAGTTATGAGGCGGCCTGGCTAAAATAACTTGAATCAAAGATCGCTAAAGCGGAAAATTTCCGCTTTAGCGATCTTTTTTTATAAAAAGCTTTTTAAGAACCGCGCAGGCTGGTTTTTAAGATTTTCCCGGAAGCCGTCATTGGCAGCGATTCGTGAAACTCGACAATGCGGGGATATTTATATGCCGCGATGCGCTCTTTCGTCCATTCGATCAATTCTTCGGAGGCAGCGCTCGCGCCGTTTTTGAGGACGACGCAGGCTTTGATCTCCTCGCCCTGTCGGTCGTTTTTAATCCCGACAACGGCGACGAGAGAAACGGCGGGGTGCTGCGCCATAATTTCTTCCACTTCTCGGGGATACACGTTGAAGCCGCCGCGAATAATGAGGTCTTTGGTGCGGTCGACGATGAAAAAGTAGCCGTCCTCGTCCCGGTAGGCCACGTCGCCGGAGTGAAGCCAGCCGTCTTTCAGGGTTTCGGCGGTAGCCGCCGGGTTTTTATAATAGCCTTTCATCACGCAATGACCGCGATAAAGCAGTTGGCCACGCTCCTCTGCCGGCAAAGGCCGGTCGTTTTCGTCGGCGATCATCACGTCGACTCCCCAGGCGGCGAGACCGACGGAACCGGGTTTGCGGACGCGGTCTTTCCGGCTGAACGTGACGATGGGCGAACCTTCCGACATGCCGTATCCTTCTAAAATAACGGTATTGAATTTTTTCTCAAAACCCTCCAGCACCGCCAACTGCAGCGACGAGCCGCCCGAAGCGCAGGTTTTCAGCGTGGCAGATATTTTTGCCAGGTTAAAACGTTCCGGGCGGTCTACGTTCAGGAGCGCCCAGTACATGGTCGGCACTCCCGCAAAGATCGTTACATTTTCCTGATCCATAACTTCCAATGCGGACGCCGGATCGAAACGCGGGATGAACACGCCGGTCGCGCCCATATATAGCCCTGCGTTCATCATCACGGTTTGCCCGAAAATGTGGAACAGGGGCAAACTCATCAATAATACGTCGTTGGCGGTAATTTCCAGCAGGTCCCGGGAGATATTGGCGTTGAGAAATAAATTGCTGTGGGTTAGTTCGGCGCCTTTGGGTCTGCCGGTCGTGCCGGACGTGTAAATGATGACGGCGGTATCGTTCTCGTCAGTTTGGACGATTTGGAAAACAGGCGACTGCCCGGAAACAAACTCGCTAAACTTCGAAAAGCCGGGAAAAGGGTTGCCGACTGTTTCATGTTTGGTCACGATGAACATTTTCTCGCAGGCCGGCGCTTTCGCAAATCCTGCCACGCCTTCCGCGCCCATCGGCAACTCGGGCGAACCCTCAAAACAAAAATAAACCTTCGCGTCGGAATTCGTCAAATGGTAGGCCACTTCATCCTGTTTAAGTAATATGCTCAAGGGAACAACGACGGCGCCCGCCCGGATGATCCCATGATATATCGCCGGGAAATATGGCGCGTTCGGGCAAGTCAGCGCTACTTTATCGCCTTTTTGGACGCCCAAGCCCGTCAAACCGTTGGCGACCATATTGGCCAGGCAGTTTATCTGTTTATAGGTCAGCCGCGTTTCGCCAAAAATATATGCGATCTTTTCCGGCGTCCGGCGGGCGCTATCCTCCAAAATAACCGATAGATTTAACATAAATGATGAATTATAAATGATGAATGATGAAATACGCATAACGGTTTATCATTCAATATTTTTCAAAAGCGGGGAAATGTTCAGCAATGATTTTATTCATCAAAACGTCTATTTGTACCGGCTACCGCTAAGGATTATATCTTTTCTTTAGAAAATTCATCATGTGGACGTTAATATCCCACTGGCTGGCGACGGGCTGACGCGTATAAGGAAGCGTGTGGAGATAATCGGGCGGACCGAATTCCGTCAGGATGGTCAGTTGACCGGCGCCGTCTTTTTGCCGGAGCGCGACGACTTTATCCCACCAGCCGAGATGCGCGTTTAGGGCGTCGGACCATTCGGGCGCGCGGGGGTCGCTGACCTGCGGGCCTTCGGGATAGCCGACGCGGGAGTGGATATGGTCCGTGCGGCCCAGCGCAAGATCGACGGTTTCCTGCTGGTCGGAAAGCAGGGACTCGTGGACGTTACACCAGTGCGAAATATCCAGCGTCAGGCGCAGACCGGGAATTTGTTCAATGAAAGGGCGGGCGACGTGCGCCGCAAACAGCGCTTTGCCCCTGTGGGTTTCGTGGATGATCTTTACGCCGGTCTCGGCGCTGACGCGCGCCGCCTGTTCGATGAGTTTTTTATTCCACTCGAAAGGGAAATAGTCTTTGCCGGTCTGGCAGTTGATGAAAGTCGCGCCGCAGGCGACTAAATGGCGCAAATACTTTTCATAACTTTTGCTATGGGCGTCGAAATCGCGCTCGTTGGACTGATAGTATTGTCCGATCAGTTCGAGGCCGTGGGTTTTTAACGCGCCCAAAACTTCCTGCTTTTCCTTTTCTTCAAAAGGGACGTTGGTCTCGACGCCGTCGTAACCGGCCTGTTTGACGCGCGCGCAAAAAGCGTCCCAGGAATCGGGCGCTCCCCAACGCGGGCAATAGAATTTGACTTTCATGGTTGTGGATTTGTTGGCGAACAGTTCATTTTCTGACGCCGTCCAATGGAGCGGCTGCGTAAGTCCTGCGGCGCCCGCCAGGGCGGTCGTTTTCAAAAAAGAACGGCGGTTGGTTGGACGTTTCATAACCTGGATAAGTTTTGACAAATATAAGAGCCGGTTTCCGGTATTTTCTTTTTGTTCAGACATTTATTTTAGATTATTCGCTAAGTATTTTTGATTTCAATCAAATCTGGCGTCGTTTAAATCGAGAATAAAGACCGGTATTTAGTCGCCGGCAAAAAGTAAATCTCATACATTACCCTATATGGTTTATCTTTGTCGCTTTTTATAACGCCTGGCTGGAATCCGGCCGGGTTTTTTAATGATTTTATTTTTCCCAAGCGATGAGACGACTACAGACGCCGTTATAAATCAGCGCTATTTTCTGTTTATCAACGGGACCGGAAAAATAATCGCTACTCGCTTATCACTCATAACTTTTTATATGTCTTTTGACGATCTGCATTTAATACCGCCTATTTTAAAAGCCTTGCAAGACGAGGGCTACGAAACGCCTACCCCTATCCAGGAAAAAGCCATTCCGCTCATTTTGCAAAGAAGAGACCTCTTGGGTTGCGCTCAAACCGGCACCGGCAAAACGGCCGCATTTGCGATCCCTATTCTCCAAGAACTTTACAAAGAGCAGGCCGCGCGCAGCCATGCCGACGCCCATCCAAAACCAATGGCCGAGGGAGCGGGGCGTTCGCAGGGCGCGCCAAAAAGAATCATCGCGCCCATTCGCGCCCTGATTTTGACGCCTACGCGGGAACTAGCCATACAGATCGACGAAAGTTTCGGCGCTTACGGAAAATATGCCGGCCTGCGCCATACCGTCATTTTTGGTGGGGTTTCGCAACTCAGCCAAACGGACGCGTTGCGGGGCGGAATAGATATCCTGACCGCCACGCCCGGACGTTTGCTCGACCTCATTCAGCAACGGTACGTCAATTTAAAAGACGTTGGCATATTTGTCCTCGACGAAGCCGACCGGATGCTCGATATGGGTTTTATCCACGACGTCCGCAAGATCATTCAATTATTGCCTGCGAAAAGACAGACCCTGTTTTTTTCCGCCACGATGGCCCCGGAAATTTTAGTGCTGGCGAACGCCATCCTGATGAATCCGGCGCGGGTGGAAGTAACGCCCGTCGCTACGACCGCCGAGACGGTTACGCAGTCCGTTTATATGGTAGACAAAAAAGACAAATCCGCTTTACTGATCTATTTGTTGAAAAACAAGGAGATTCGCACGGCTCTCGTTTTTGCGCGCACCAAACACGGCGCCGATAAAGTAGCCAAAGGATTGAATTTTGCCAATATCAAAACGGAAGCGATCCACGGGAATAAATCGCAGAACGCGCGTCAACGCGCGCTGAACGCTTTCAAAACCGGTCAGCTCCGCGTATTGGTGGCCACCGACATAGCAGCGCGGGGAATCGACGTCGAGGACCTTTCGCTTGTCATTAATTACGAGCTGCCTAATATTCCGGAAACCTACGTCCACCGGATCGGCAGAACGGGAAGGGCCGGCGCTTCCGGCGTCGCCTATTCTTTTTGCGAAGCCGAAGAACGTCCTTTTTTGCGCGATATACAGCGCCTGATCGGTCAAACCATACCTGTCGTCGACGCGCATCCTTACCCGATGAGCCAGGAACCGCCGGCTTTTGTACCGTCCGCTCCGATGATGCAGCAGCGCAGACGGCCGGCGGGCAGAAGGAGGTATTGAATTAGCTATCAGCCGTCAGCTATCAGCCGTCAGCTTTTTGAGCGAAGCGGTAGTTAGACACTAGATTTATTATTTTATATGTTACAGATCGCTATTATCTGATGCAAACAGAAAAAGCGGGGGCTTTTCTTTCCGCCGAATGGGCGTATTTAATTATGGCCAACTATGAGGTCCCGGCGGATCTTTTAACGCCTTATCTGCCGCCATTTACGGAATTAGACCGCTGGCAGGGGAAAATACTGGTTAGCCTGGTTGGATTTATGTTTCAAAATACGCGCGTCTGGAATGTTGCCTGGCCTATGCACGTCAATTTTGAGGAGGTGAACCTGCGTTTTTACGTCCGGCGGTTTGACGGGACGGAATGGCAGAGGGGCGTGACGTTCATTTCAGAGATTGTCCCGAAGCCGGTGATTGCGCTTATGGCCAACCGCTTATACAACGAGCCTTACCGATACGCTAAAATGAAGCACGAGATTGTTACTTCGGAAAAAGAAGTCCGGGCAAATTATAGCTGGCGGATCGGCGGTCGCTGGAACCGGATGGAAGCGCGGGCGAAAAATTCGTTGGAAGAAATCGCGCCAAACAGTAAAGCGGAGTTTATTTTTGAACATTACCGGGGATATAATAAATTGAACGACCACGCTACCATCGAATATACCGTCGAACATCCCCGCTGGCAAACGTACCCGGTTGAGGACTTTACCGCCGAGGTCGATATAAGTCGTTTATATGGCTCCCAATTTATGCCCTTTCTTTTAAAACCTCCGTCGTCGGTGTTTTTAGCAAAAGGATCGCCGGTAGTTATTCGCAAACCGAATAAAATAATTTCATTCTTGTAGAGACGCGATAAATCGCGTCTCTACAAAGAAGGGTATAGAACAATCCGTACCTTTAATTGTAACAAAAAGCGTTAAAGAATAGTAAAATTTGTATCTTTGCGGGCGTTTTTTAAAGACGCCTGTCTAAAAGACCGAATCCCCGCCGCTAAGGCAAATTGAATTAACATCTAACAATTGATTAACAGATGCAATCGAAAGGTATTGTAAAATTTTTCCTGGTACTACTGATCCTGATATGCGCTAGCCAGTTTATTTATTTGTTTCCTATCTGGGGCGCTGAAAAGAAAGCGGATCAGTATGCTGAAAATCAAGCGCGTCTGGCGCCTGCCGACCAAAAAGAAGAAGTCAAAAAATTCGCTTTAGCGCATTACCTCGATTCCATTTCTTCCGAGAAAATCGTGAAAGTGCCGGTCGTTGGAACTTCTTACACTTATCAGGAGCTGAAAGCTAAACAATTGGCGTTAGGTCTGGATTTGAAAGGGGGCATGAGCGTTCTGCTCCAGGTCGACCTGAGCGATTTCCTCAAGTCGCTGAGTAACAAAAGTACCGACCCGGATTTTAAGAAGGCCATAGAAACCGCGACCGCCGAACAAAAAGTATCGCAAGCCGATTATATCACCCTATTTGCGGACGAATTTAAGAAGTCGGGCAAATCCCTGGCGTCTATTTTTATGCGCAACGAGGGCCTGAAAGGGCAGATCAACCTGAATACTTCCGACGCCGCCGTGCAGGCTATCATTCGACAGCAGGCGAACGCGACGGTCAACGAAACCTTTAACCGCCTACAAAAAAGGATCGATAAACTGGGCGTTGTGCAGCCCAATATCTCGCTGGACAAAAGCCGCGACATGATCATGGTCGAGTTGCCGGGTATTGAAAACCCTGAGCGCGCCCGCGCTTTCCTGAAGAATGCCGCTAAACTGGAGTTCTGGGACGTTTATCGCGTGAGCGATCCGGGCGTGGCGAGCGGACTACAGGAAGCGGATAACCGCCTGAAACTCATTACCGCCGGTCAACCGGATACAGGAAAACTGGATTCCGCTAAAATGGCGAACCGCGGTCCGCTTTTTAGCCTCCTCACCCCTACTCCGACGCAATATGGAACGGCGGCCGTTATCGGCACCGCCGACAAAAATAAAAAACAACTCATTTCTTCTTACCTGACGCGCCCGGAAATCGCGTCCCTATTCCCGCAAGACCTTGAGTTTCGCTGGTCGAAAGACGCTTCTAAAGGCGTGGACGGAAAAACAGGCTCCACATACGAACTGTTCGCTTTGAAAAAAGCGGTCGGTAAGGAAGGCCCCGCGCTGGAAGGCGACCACGTTATTGCCGCCCAGGAAAATTTAGACCCAACCTCCGGCCAGGTCGAAGTGTCGCTCAAAATGGACGGGGTAGGCGCCGCTGCCTGGAGAGACCTGACCACCAAAGCCTCCGCCGACAATAAACGCGAAGTAGCTATCGTGCTGGACAGCGACGTTGTCTCCGCGCCAAGCGTGCGGGTGCCCATCACTGACGGAAACTCTTCCATCACCGGGAATTATACCGTACAGGACGCGCAGGATCTGGCCGGTATCTTAACCGTCGGAAGGTTGCCTGCTCAAACAGAAATCGTACAGGAACAAACCGTAGGCCCCACGCTAGGCGCGGAGAATATACAGCGGTCGCTGGTTTCCCTCGCAGTCGCGCTGATCGCCATCATTGTTTTCATGAGTTTGTACTATAGTACCGGCGGTATTGTGGCAGTGATCGCGCTATTGGCCAACTTATTTTTCATCATTGGCGCACTCTCGTCCTTCGGCACCGTGCTGACCCTGCCGGGCATTGCCGGTATCGTCTTGACCATGGGTATCGCCGTGGACGCGAACGTAATCATTTATGAACGGATCCGGGAAGAACTCCATCAGGGAAAAGCCCTAACGATGGCTATCCGGGACGGATTTGTCCGTTCTGCGCCTGCTATCATCGACGGTAACGTGACGAACATCATTTCGGCGGTCGTTCTGGGCTACTTTGGTTTAGGACCTGTCAAAGGATTTGCCATTGTTTTATTGATCGGCGTATTGTTTACCTTATTTACTTCCCTTTTGGTCACGCGGTTAATCATTGAGTGGTGGACCGGAACCAAAGGAAAAGACATTAAATTCTCCAGCTCCTGGTCGGAAAATGCTTTTAAAGGCATCAATGTGGATTGGATGAAAATGCGCCGCACGGCGTATGTTTGTTCTTCCGCTTTTATCCTGGCGGGCGTTATTGCGTTCTTCGTCCGGGGTTTTGACCTGGGCGTTGATTTCAAGGGCGGCTATTCGTACAATGTCCAGTTTGACAAATCCAAAAGCGTCAACCAGGAAGCGTTGAAAAACGCTTTAACGGCAGGATTTAATAACCAGTCTACCATTGTAAAAACCGTCAGCACCCAAAATACTTTCAACGTCACCACCAGTTATTTGGTCAACGAGTCCAGCACCGAAGCGCAGGATAAAGTTACCCAGAATCTGTTCAACGCCGTTCAAAAATCCGGCCTGGCGACAGGCGATTACGAAACATTTAAGAAGACCAGCTCGCCGGGAACCCATATCACGAGTTCCAGTAAAGTAGGCCCGATGGTGGCCGCCGATATTATCCGCAGTTCTTTATGGGCGAACTTTTTAGCGCTGGCCCTGATCTTTATTTATATCCTCATTCGTTTCCGCCGCTGGCAGTATTCCACGGGCGCGGTCATCGCCTTATTCCACGACGTTTTGTTTATTTTGTCCTGCTTTACGCTCTTCCACGGCCTGTTGCCTTTCTCGCTGGAAGTAGACCAGGTCATTGTGGCGGCGGTTCTGACCATTTCTGCCTATTCAATGAACGACACTGTCATCGTTTACGACCGGATCCGGGAATATTCGCGCACGTATTCCAATATGTCGATGCGCGACGTCATCAACGCGGCCATTAACAGTACCCTGAGCCGGACAATCATCACTTCCTTCAACGTGTTGCTGGTGGTGTTGATCCTCTTTATTTTTGGCGGTTCCAGCATCAAAGGATTTGCGTTTGCCTTGATCGTCGGTATTTTCATCGGCACTTATTCCTCGATCTTCATCGCCTCTCCGATCATGATGGATTTGTCTAAAAACCTGAATCTGTCGGATAATGCCAAGCCGACGATTGCGCCTCCGACCGTTGTAGATAAGAAAAAAGTCGTCAAGGCGAAAGTGTAAATAGTTTTTATTTCTGCTTATAAAAAAGCCTCCTACGTAGTTTGTTACGGCTGGAGGCTTTTTATTATAGTAAAAAAATGTTTGTAACTAAAATGGCTAAAAGAAGTCTATTAGCGACTTTATAATAGATTAGGTAATTCTGTTGGAAAACCTTCCGCAATAAACAGGGTTTTTAAAAGTTTATCGTGTGTTATAAACAAGTCCACTTGGTTAAATAATGTTAACGCTGTCGAAAGTTGAATACCGTCTAAAGTTCTTAAACCTTGAATCCTATATTTTGAAATCAAAACTTTTGCATATTCTATAATATTAGGATTAGCGGCTTTAAAAGCATATTTTGAATAATCAGCATCAAAGTATTCTATCGTATCTTTTGCTTTTATTTCAGTAATTTCTTTTGATCTCACTTTCTTCCAGATCGCTGAAGCAAATTCTATTTTTGAAATTTCGGCAACATAAACCGTCGCAGGTTTTACTTTAGTAAAGTAACGTATCAGATCGTCTGTACCTGATTCACGATGATACATTTTAAACAAAGAAGAAGTATCCAAAAATATATTCATATAGCTGCTCTTCTTTCTTCAATAACCGCATCGCTAAAGGAGCCTTTAAAATCTTCAAGATTTTTTTGGCTTTGTAAAAACGAGAAATCGGAGAGTTTAAGACCTTTTTTTTCGTTTTCCGGGATTTCTTCAATCTTAGTTTGCGCATAATCAAGCGGTCCCAACGGATGTGAAAACCCGTTGTCGTCATTTGTTTGGACGTCCTCTAAAAAGGTAATCATGACTTTTACGGGCTTATCCGTTAGATATTCCTTATCCAGTTTAACGTACCCGTTCAGATATGTGCCAATTACTGCTACCATCATTTTGTATTTAAAAAATTTGATTCAAAGTTAGCTCATATTTTTGAACAATACAAATTGAAAGGGCCGCTTAAAATTCAAACTGCGTCCTCGGCAAAAGCATTTCCGTCGCGCCTGAAACATGGTCATAAACGGTTACTTCAACCCCGTATACCCCTGCGGCGTCAACCTCCGCAACTCGTCTTTTACTTCCTCCGCTACGTCCAGCCCGTCGATAAATTGATGGACGTCCGCGCGGGTCACGGCGGCTTTTCCGCGCGTCAGGTCTTTCAACGCCTGGTATGGATTAGGGTAGCCCTCGCGCCGCAGAATAGTCTGGACGCCTTCGGCGACTACCATCCAGTTTTGCTCCAGGTCGTCGTCCATTTTTTGCTCGTTGATGAGGAGTTTGCTTAAACCTTTCTGGATTGAACGGAAGGCGATCAGGGTATGCGCGAACGGAACGCCCACGTTTCTCAGGACGGTGCTGTCCGTGAGGTCGCGCTGCAAACGGGAGACGGGAAGTTTTTCCGCCAGGTGCTGGAAAATAGCGTTGGCCAGGCCCAGGTTGCCTTCCGCGTTTTCAAAGTCGATGGGGTTCACTTTATGGGGCATGGCGGAAGACCCGACTTCGTTGGCGACGACTTTTTGCTTAAAATAGTCCATCGAAATATAGGTCCAGATATCGCGGCAGCAATCGATCAGGATGGTATTGATCCGTTGCTGCGCGTGGAACAGGGCGGCCAGCGAATCGTAGTGCTCGATCTGGGTGGTGTAGTGCAGCCGTTGCAGCCCCAAGTATTCGGCCACAAAATCGTTGGCAAAACCTTTCCAGTCAATATCCGGGTAGGCAACATGGTGGGCGTTAAAATTGCCCGTAGCGCCGCCAAATTTTGCATGGAAGGGAACAAGTTCCAAAGAAGCCATTTGGTTATCCAGGCGTTCGACAAATACTTTGAATTCTTTTCCGACCGTGGTGGGCGATGCGGGCTGCCCGTGCGTCCGCGCAAGCATGGGAATATCCGCATATTTTTCGCCCATCTCCGACAGCGCGTCGCGCACTTTCTGTAAAGCGGGCAGATAACTTTCCTCGACTGCCAGCTTGACGGTCAGCGGGATGGCGGTATTGTTGATATCCTGCGACGTCAGCCCGAAGTGAATAAATTCGACATATTCATGCAGCCCCAACTTTTCAAAACATTCCCGCAGGAAATACTCGACGGCCTTGACGTCGTGGTTCGTCGTTCGCTCGATTTCTTTGATCCGTTGCGCGTCCTCGGGCGTGAAGTTCTCAAAAATGGCGTTCAGGTCGTCCAGCCGTTCGCCGTCAAAGTGTTGAAGTTGCGGCAGCGGGTATTGGCAAAGCGCGATAAAATATTGGATCTCTACAAAAACGCGGTAACGGATCAACGCATATTCTGAAAAATAAGCCGATAGTTCGCGGGTTTGCGCATAATAGCGGCCGTCGACTGGCGAAATGGCGGATAAAGTTGGCTCCATAAATAAAATTTAGAAGAACAAGGCGCTTGTAATAGAAAGCAGAGCGAAAATAGGAAAGATTCAGGAAATGGCGGGGAAAAAGAAAGGTTGCTAAATGTATCCGCCGCTTTAAATCTGGCGTCAAAAAGGTTTACCTATTTTAAGTAGGGCCGGCATTATCGTCATGGCCGCGGCGGAAAAATATGCGGCGTCTAATTGATGCGATCCCTGAAAACGTGTATATTTGCAATAAAATTAGCCGCAAAATTAAATGCAATGGCGCCAGTCACTCATCTTTCGCAATTAGATCCGAATGGACATTATTCTTACGCCGACTACCTAAGTTGGAAATTTGAACAGGCGCTGGAAATCATCAAAGGGAGAATATTCCCTTTGGCGGCTCCAAGCCGCACGCACCAAAAAGTTTCATTAGCGCTTACTGACGTTTTTTTGAATCATTTCCGAGGCCATTCATGCGAGTTATATGTCGCGCCGTTCGACGTCCGTCTCTACGACCAGAAAAAATTGCAGAAAGCCGATAAGGACGTCTTTACCGTTGTCCAGCCTGATTTATGCGTAATCTGCGATTTAGAAAAATTAGACGAAAAGGGCTGTCTTGGCGCGCCCGATCTGGTCGTCGAAATCCTTTCGCCGGGCAATGCCGCGCGCGAAATGAAACTTAAAAAAAACCTTTATGAAGAGTCGGGCGTGCGCGAATACTGGATCGTCGATCCTGCACGCGAAACCGTCGCCCGGTACTACGCTTCTAAAGACGGTATTTTTGATAATCCCGCTATGTTCGTCGGCGACGACGTCATGCCCTCCGTTATTTTTCCCGAATTGACGCTGACGCTGAGCGAACTTTTTCCGATAGCAACGCAAGAAGGGACCAAAATGGATATTACCTCGGACACGCGATTATAAGTAGTTATGAGTTATAAATTATGAGTTAGGAATTTTCAACCCGTTCATTACCAATTGATTGCATCCGTCCCCATTTGTACGACTAACCGCCTGACGATCCCTTTATTGAATATTATCAGTTTTGGAAAAATCATTTTTAGAAAGTAATCGGCTTTCCTGAATTCCGGAACAGGCGGGTTCAAACAACAAAGTTCAACCCGCCCTACCGAAATCCGTTTTTTGATATGTTTAGCCTAATGGATCACGCTCAACCGCTGCGTCAAAACCGGCGCATGGTCGTAAGCGCCGATGACAGACACAATATAGACGCCCGCCGTCAGATCGTCGGTCGGGATTTGCGTTATACCTTTTTCCACACCGGATAGTTGAATCGACTTCAGTATCCTGCCGTTCAGGTCGGTAATCGTTACCGTGGCGTCCGTGATTCCTTTAAAATCATAGGAGACGTTAACCGCATGATTCGCGGGATTCGGGCTTATAGTAGACTGCGGTTCCCAAGATTTCGAATAGCTAATGACGGGTTCAAATGCGGCGGCCGCTTTGGAAGTAAAACTCGCCTCGTCGTCTTCCTTCGGCGCGCCGCTCATGTTGTTGGGCGACGAATCCAGATCAACCTCGTTTTCGGCGATGATCTGTGCGCTTTGAATAATGTTCTTATCGTTGCGTAAAACATACAGGTGCATGGTAGCAGTCGCCGAATCGTTGGGGGCTAGGCTGTCGAGCGACCAGACGCCGCGCCAGTAATCGTAGGAACCTTTCGACGAGTAAGCAGCCGTGAATGCGAACGGCCCGCCAGCGCCCGGCGTCCGGTTATAAGGCGGCAGCCAGCTCACTTTGATCCCCGTGGCTTTGACGATACCCCGGTTGAGGATATGCAGCGTAAATTTTTGGTACGTATAGGGCTGCAGCTGATCCTTATCGGCCGTCAGCGTGATTTCCAGGTCCGGTTTCTCGGGAACGAGGGCCGCCGCGTCGTTGTACCTGGATATTTCGAACCGGTTGAATCTGGCCTAGGCATGATGATTGTCATAGATTTCCAGGTTGGAAAAATCGAAAGGCGGTCTACTCGGGACATAAATGGAATCGAGCGTATAGGGCGCCACGTCTTTATAGGTATTCCAGGTTTTACCATAATCATTGGTGAGGGCGCTGAATAATTTATTGCGGGTGCGGTCGCCGAACAGCGCCATAAAAGTTTGGGTTCCGGGAAGCGCGGCGATGGGATAAGCCGCTTCGCCGGGCAGCGTTCCCACGCTTTCCTGCCAGGTGGCTCCGCCGTCCAAAGTGTAAAGCGGTTGCTGCCGGACGGTAGCGATCCCTCGGATCATCATCCCGTGTAAGCTGTCGGCAAAAGAAAAGCGGGGGCTAAAACCGTCGATATTGGTAAAAATCGCTCCCGCCGTCCAATGCCGGCCTTTATCGGTCGTGCGCCAAATCCGGTAGCCTTCGTCGCCGACGCCCGGGATAAAAATCGTATTACCCAAAATACTGTTTTCATCCTGAATGCTGTATTCGCCGGACAGGGGAGCAGGCAGAGAACTCGGCGGAACCCGCGTAAACGTGGCGCCGCCGTCGGTCGTATATTTGAAAACCAGCCCCAGGCTATCGCCGTCGCCGACGTAGGCGCCTTCTTTCTGATTGAAAAAATACAACAGATCCGGGAAGGTTTCCGGCACGAAAGCCAATTTCGTCCAGGTTTTGCCTCCGTCGACCGTTTTCTGCAATGAATTGGAGACGGTATCGGTCAGCGCGGCGGCGATCATAAAAGCGGTATCGCCGGCGCCGATCGACCGGATTTCGGGGCTGTAATCATTGTCGTTGTCGAAAAGTTTACCCGAAACGTACGTTTTTCCGCCGTCGAACGTCCGGATGTATTCGAGCGGTTTTCCGTTAGGGAGGTCGGGGCCGAGGTAAACCCCGGTCGTCAGCCACATTACGTCTTTCCCGCTGGGGATTGGGGCAAAAATGCCCGTTTTGACGGGCAGAAGGATTTGCGTTTGCCACTGCGCAACCGCCGAAAAGGAAATCAGCAGCGCGAGCGCCGGGAGCAGGGTCTGTTTAACTTTCATCGCGTAAGTTTTAAGAAGTAAGAAAAATTATATAATCGTCTCGTAGGGTAATCCGGGCAATAAAAGGTCTGCTCTTCAGCGAACGGCGTCGCTAAAAGCGGTATAAAAGCGGTCTTTAAATGGTTGATTAAATGGATACGCGCGGACGCGGGCGTGTTTTGAACTGATTTAGATGATTAGCAAAAGTATAACTAAAAAAGCGAACAATTTAAAAGAAGGGGACTAACTTTTGTTAGTGTTGTTGTACTTATTGATTGCCTCCATCCGGTTGGAGACGTCCAGCTTTTCATCAAATGGATCTCCCAAAAAAGAGGCGATAGAAATAATTCCCTATCGCCCTGCTTCGTTTAAATTACCTAAACGCGCTGTTTCAACGTTTTACAACTTTCTGCTGCACGCTGGTTTGCCCGTCCGAAACCTTTAAAAAATAAGTTCCCGTCGGCAGTTCGCCCGTAGCGACCGGCGCGCTTGCCCGGTTTTGCAGTTGAACGACGGAATGACGCACCGTCCGGCCCAGCACGTCCAGCAAATCCAGCGTAACGTCCGACGGCTTGTCTGACGCGATCTCCACCGTCAGGTTATCGCCAAAAGGATTCGGGTAAGCTTTAGCGGAAAAGCTTAGTTTATCAGACACGCTAACTGCCTGGGAATAGGCAAATTTCCCGTCCAGGTCGTTCATTTTCAGGCGATAATAATTGGTTGTCTGCAAGGGCCGATTATCTAAATACTCATAGCCGGACGCTTTCCCCTGCGCTTTTACTTCGCCTATTTTTTTAAAGGTCCGCCCGTCGGCGCCGCGCTCAACGTCGAAACGGTCAAAGTCTTTTTCCGACGCGGTTTTCCAGACCAACCGGTTGCCGGCGGCAGTTTTACTTCCTGAAAATGACAAAAGTTCGACCGGCAGCGGCGCCAGGGCGCTATTGATGTAGAAACTGGAAAAAGAAGAAGTTTCAAATTCTATGTAGTAATCGCTTCCATACGATCCAATCGTTCCCCGCAAAACGGTTACCGTCTGTCCCGCCGAAACCTTAAAATCGCTGCCGCAAGTTGCGATCCCTCCGCTCACCCGCGTAACGACCAAATCGGATACGCTGCCGATGGTCGGATCCGCCGCTTTTAAAGCGTCAAACTCCGACTGCTT
>JBBRMZ010000074.1:0-20644 GCA_038230555.1 Chitinophagales bacterium | reverse complement strand
GTATTGCCGGAAACGTTTGCGTTGATGGAGCAATGGTCGATGGTATTGGAACTGTTGCCTCCCGCCACATTGGAAGTACTGAACAGCGCTACGCCAGTGGCGGCGTTTGCGTAGGCTTCGAGATTGCAGTATTTAATGGTATTGTTGGACGCGCCGTTGATAAAAGTAAAAGCGGAACCGGTTGATCCGGCGGTATTGGTATTTCCGAAAGTAAGATAGTTATTCGCCGTCCCCGTGCTCCCGTTTATGGTCAGCCGTTTGACCCCTTGGAGGGTAATTAAACTAGTCAAAACGTTGCCGGCAATGGTTCTCAGGGCTGCGGCGTCGGGTTGTATGGTTAAGGTATATCCGCCAACCCCCTGTTCGATCCATTGATATAAAATATTACTGCCATCCTCCGTCAGATCGGAGGTAATATTAATGGTCACGTTCCCGCTCAATGCCCGGCTGTTGATTTCGGCAAAGAGCCCGCCGGCTTTGGTAAGTGAGGTAAAGGTTTGGCCGGCGCCGACGTTGTAGGGGCCGGAAAGACTGGTAGCGCTGATACCGTTCACTTCATCCGCCCCAATATCCGGCGCAGTTCCAACGCCCGTGTACCCCGGATTGCCTTGTCTGATATCTCCGTCGAAATCGGCGGTTAATCCGGCTATATTCACGCCGCCGCTTTCGGCCTGGGTTGCTTTGGTGGAATCCAGGTGCAGAAAATAATTGGACGACCCTATGGTACTGATGAATTTGGCGGTAGCAACCATATCTTCTGTGACAGACTGTGCGTCCCGGCTTGCCACCCTCGTTTTGTAGGTGGAGAGGAATTGGTCGGCATTGGTTCCGTCGTAATAGATCAATTTGTTGGCGGCGGAGAGGCCGGCGTAGAATAAGTTGTTGTTGGAAGCGGCGCCATAATTGGAGAGGGTGGAGGTTGACCGGCGATAGGCGACGGTTAATCCGGTTCCGGTTGGAGTGGAACCGTTGACGATGATGTTGTTTCTTAAATTGAGGGTTGCGGTAGTCGCCGTCGCGCTGGTCGTGTGATAGAGGCCGGTAGACCCAAAATTTGCGCCGGCGGACGCGGCGTTTAAATAGATGGTATTGTTGTAGACATTCAGATTGGAAGTAGGGGAGGCGGTGATGAGGCTCATTCCGCGGACGGGATCTATGGCGCTCGCTACGGGGGTCCGAATATCGCCGATGATGTTGTTTTGAAGGGTGACGGCGCTGTTGGCCGTCGCGCCGGAAACCTGAACGCCGCAGAGGATAGCGGTGGATATGGCGTTAGACGAGGAGGACAGATCGTATATTTTATTGTTATAGGCGGTAACGGTCGTCCCGCCGGATATCCAAACCCCGCTGACGGTACCTGTGGTAAGCGCGTTGGCCTGTAAGGTATAGACGGTATTTTGGTAAACGTTGACTGCGGTTCCGCCGGAAACCAATATTCCCCGGACGGCTCCGGTTGTCAGACTGTTTCCCTGAAGGTTATAGATATTGTTTTGATAAATATTTTTAGTCGTTCCCGAGGTTACGGAGATCCCCGTAACGGTAGCGCTGGAAGCGGACGTGGTAATCAGGGTATTGATGATATTGGCATAAATCTTATTAGCGCCGGCGCCGGTAGCGATACCGGTGACGGAGCCTGCGGCGGTGATATTGGAGATCGTATTTCCGGTTGTGGCGTTATTGGCGCCGGTGATGTTGACCGACATAGCGGTCATGTTACTTGTGCCGCCGGTCCAGGAACTAAATGTGTTGTTTTGAATGGTTTTGGTGGAACTGCCCGCGTCCGTATTGACCCAACCGGAGACGCCCGTGGCGCCTGTTACGGTGATATTGGAGAAATTATTGTTATTATTGTTAATGACGCTGCCAGAGGCCGAAGCCGCCGTACTTGAAAAAAGGGTTACGCTTCCGCCGACGCCCGTTTTGGTAAACGAACTGACGATGGAATTGCCGTTGACGTCCTGCCTGCCGGTAGCGGGAACGATTACGCTGTTGTAAATGAAGGTTACGTTGGTAGTGGTGTTGACCGACAGACTGGTAAAGGTATTATTATTGACGGCCTGGGATAGAGTGGCGGCGGTATTGGAGATATAGGTACTTTTTCCGGTTCCGGCAACCGCATAGGTAATTCCCTGCACGTTATTGCCGGTGATGGATAGGGCGCAGGTAGCGGCGCCTCCTTTGTTGTAGATAAAGTTTAGGGTTGCGGAATTGGCGGCGTTAAAGGTAACGGCGCCTGATCCGCTGGTTCCTACATTATTGGCATTGAGGTTAATGGTCGTAGTGGCCGCGCCGGAATTAAGAATGGCGTAAAAAGGACCGGAAGCTGAGGTGGTCGCGTTACCGGTGATCGTATTATTACTGATGGAAAGGTTGGCGACCGCCGCCGAATTATAAAAACCGCAGAAATAACCGGTAGTTAAGGCGGCGGTCGTATTGCCGGAAAACGTATTGCTGTTGATGGAAACGGTTTGGGCAAGGCCGGAATTATAGACGCCATACAGAAGGCCGGTGGTACTGGCCGAATTGGCGTTATTGGAGAGGATATTCCCCGTAATAGTTAAAGTGGCCGGAGAGGCGGCGTTATTGTATATTCCATAAAAAGGGCCCGTAGTCGCCGTGGAATACGTACAGTTAGTAATGGTGTTATTGGTGATGGAAACGGTATTTCCTGCGGCCGTCGAACCGGAAGCGTTTTCGACGCCCGAAACGGTTTGCGTGGTACCGCCGCCTTTCAGGGTGATCGTATTATTGGAGATGGCGGAGGTCGCGCTTGCGGCGGCGCCAATCAGTATGCCGCGCAAGGTGTAGGGATGATTGACCCCGGCTCCGTTATTGCTGTTGACGGTATTATAGGAAACATTTAATCCATATTGAGCCAGGGCGCGAACGCCGACGGCAGGGTTGGTCGCCGAGGAAGCGCCGCCATAATTTAAGATGGTATTACCGGCGGCGGCGCTGTTTCCGCCGACGTCGTTGTTGGCGTCGGCAAAAGTAAAAGGGGAAACGTCGACGTAACCGATTAAAGCGATACCGGTATTGCAGTTCTGTATGGTGTTGGCGTAAAATTTGTTGTTGGAGTTGGACCCGCCTGCCACTGCCGTTAAATTAGTCGTGGCGGCCCCTGGTGACGCGTTCATCATGATAATACCCGAAGACCCGTCCGACATGGGCGACGTTCCGGTTGCGTTGTTGATGCGGTTGAGGGTAATGACGCAATTCTTGATGGTTACATATTGGCAACCGTTGGAAGCGGAGGCTTTATAGAGGGCATAGCCGTACTCCATGGTCGACGGGTTAGCGCTATTTGCCGGATTGTCCCTGAGGTCTATACCGTTAATGGTGATATAATTCGAGCCGGACAGACTCCAGATACCGTCTTGAACGGCCGTCGCGGGCGTTCCCACTCCGCCTGTATAGGCGGTGATTAATGGGTTGGAGCCGGTAGTGAGAGGATCTTTTTGAAAGACGACGGGGTTAGCGGCGGTACCGGTTGCAGTGAGGGCTATGGTGGCGCTGATGGTTTCCGTATGATTGGCCGCCACGTTGAAGGTTACGCCGCCGGTTCCGACGCCTGCGCCGTTGAGGGCGGTCACGGCCGAGGCCACGGTGGCATAATCGCCGGGGATATTTTTAGTTCCGGTAAGTTGACCAAAAGCAGTCGACGAACAACCGACCAGGAAGAGCGCTATTGGTAATAGATGAATTCTAATGGGTAAATTTATGCTCATGATTGGGGAGGTTTATTAATGGTAAATGGTGGTAAATGGTGAATTATCATTTACTATCTATCATTCTTCATTCTTCATTCCTATGTATTTATCAATGTAACTCTATCTCTTTTTCGGCAAACCTGACCGGCTTTGAGTCTGTTTGAGCGGCATATTCGATGTGTAATTTGCCTTTGTGAAAATTGACGGGGGCGGTTTTATCGAGATCGAAGGCAAAGTATCTATTATTAATGGGGGTATAGATGGCAAAGCCTTTGGCTATACCGACCGGCGTGATTTTACCCTGCGGCGATATGTGGTCCACTTTTATATCTCCATAGACGGACATATTACCCGAGCGGGTAAAATCCAGTTTTAACTTAGGAGGGGCTTTGTCGATCAATTCTATCGCGGCGTTGGAAATAGTGGCGCTCATTGTGGAAGAGCCGGTACGAATAATGACCGGTATGGAAATACCAAAAACGGGAACGATGCGAACGGAGATGGATTTTCCGTCTTTTCCTTCGTCTTTTTCGCCCAGGGGTTTATCGTTGGGTACGGCCCTGAAATAGAGGTGCGACCTGTATTCGCCCGCTTCCAGTTGGCCGGCGTTGATGATTTGCACTTTTATGGTTTGCGCTTCATTGGGTGCCAGCGTTACGCTTCGGGGAAAAAAACGAAAATGCTGATCGGCAAAAAGCTGCCCGGAATCCGGACGTTCGATAATCTCAAAATTGCCGTCCTCTTTCATGCGGTATTGAATAACGGAGATCAGGTATTTAGCCGTGTCTGTCCCCGTATTGGCCAGGTTCAATTCCTGGGTTCTCTTATTTCCCTCAAAAACTACCCTTCGGGGAATGATAATCAAATTGCCCTGCGCTGCGGCTTTGGGTGGATGACTGAAAAACAGGGATAAAGTAGCCGCTACGGCAAAGCGTGTATGTATCCCGAAACCTTTAAACATAGATATGGTATAATATTAAATAAAATAGGAGTTGTTTAAGCGTTAGGGCTACCAATCAATTCATTCAATCCGCCTTGTCCGCCGCCGCCGGGAAGCGCGGCGCCACGGAGAAAGAACGCTTTCCGGTTTGTTCTTTTAGCGATCTCATCTTTAGGGCTACTGAAAATAGGCTCTAAAGAATCCTTGTGTTATTTTCAAACCGGAAGCCGCTCTTTTTTAACGTTGGCCGGCTTAATGCGTATTAATTATAATTTACGGTGACGGAAAAAGGCGTGGCGGACGCGTAAACGCCTGCAGCCTGCGAAACGGCCAAATTTAAGGTTGCGCCTACCATCAGCGTTTGCGCGCCGGACGACAACGTCCCCGTCAGCGACGGCGTACTGGTGAAGGTATTGACGGTCATGGTGTTGGAACCGCTGGTAATGACCACAGAAGTGGGCAGCGTAATGGAGTAGGTGTAAGAACCTGAACCCGCTACCGCAAAAGAAGCCGCATTGACCGTTCCCGACGTAGCCGGAAGCGTTACGCCGCCGGTCGAAGTGCGCGTTCCAGCCGGGCTTAAAACCACCGTACCCACCGTTCCTACGGTAGCCACATTACCAAATTCTAGATCTGCATTTTTTGAGATACTGATCGGCGTCACAATCGTAGCGTTCGCATTGGCCGTTGCCGTAACCTGCGCAAAAGAAGCCTCCGCAAAAGCCAACGCCCCTGCAACTAAGAGCATGGTTAAAAACTGAAATTTTCTCATTTTTGAATAAGTTTTAATAGTTAACGTAATGCTGACTATAAGTCAAAGACCGGGCCAAAAGACGTTAATACTACCCGTTTACGGTAAATTTAATGTTCTGGAAAAATTAAATGGGAATAACAGGGAATGATTGAGGATTGGTTTAAGCTACGCCTTTAAAGCCAACTAGCACATGAATTTTGCCGACTGGACTTGCAATAATCAGTTAGTCTATATTTCTTATTTTGATTCCGACGCGGGATCAGCTCTGAATACCGATCTGCGTCCGCCGGCGCTTCTCCGCAATCCGCTGCCTGACCGGCGATTGTTCTTAAATATAGGTAAACACCGATTAGCGTGTACAACGGGAAGCATAACCCCTTTATCCCATAAATCCCAACCCGGACGTCCGTTCATGCTTAATAACTATCCGTTGTTCGTCAGCCCCCTGAGTCATATATAAGCCATGTATAAGCCGTACATGAGTCATGTATGATTCATGGCTAACTGCCCCCTCAGTAAGTATTCGGTTTGGGAGAAGGTCGAACTAACAGGAACTCAAAAACGCTATCATCGCGGTAAATCGCTTGATTATATTTTTGGAAAAGAGCGCTTCAGGCGTGAAAAACGGTTGGAAGCGCGGGGGCTTCCAATATATGAAAATCGGATCTGGGCGCCTCGCAAACATTCAGTTTGAACCGCTCCGGGATCAGAAAAAAGCCGTCGATTGGAAATAATCTAAGATCATTAAAAACATGAGTAATTCTAATATCGTTAGTTTATCCGATCAAACCGTCTGGTTTTATGCGTGCGACGTCTCAGACGTCCCTCGGGATGGGGGCGTTTGCGTCAAAATAGGCGCCGAACAAATAGCGCTGTTTAACTTTTCGCGCCGGGGAGAATGGTACGCCACGCAAAACGAATGCCCCCATAAAAACCAAATGGCGCTATCGAGGGGCATGATCGGAACGCAGGGAGAAGAACCCAAAGTAGCCTGCCCGTTTCATAAAAATACTTTTTACTTAAAAACAGGGGTATGTTTGAGCGCAGATGAAATGACGCTTAAAACATACCCCGTTAAATTGGAGAATGGTAAAGTGTTTATTGGAGTTGTTGAATCTAATTAGGCGAATGGGCTTTCGCTTCTTCTTTCCCATTTTTTCGGGTGTCATCCATCATTTCCATCAATTTCAAACCCAGCATCCCGTCCATGGCCGAGCCGTTTCCATTACCGTTACCGCCGCCGATTAAGACGTCCGGGATTAGTTTCAGGTGACCTTTAGCCAGTTCTTCCGTGATTTTAAAGCGCGTAAAGTTTTCTCCTCCTAGCGCTTTGACTGCAAGTTCGTAGGCCTCGGCGGTGGATTTACCAATGGCGAGAATCTTTCCAGCGTCGGCGGCGCCCGTCAGCGATATCTGCTGGGCTTGCGCCGAGGCGCGTAATTTAATCGATTCCGATTCTGCCTGCGCGCGCGCTTTGGTAGCTTCCGCTTCCGCGAAGGCGCGCAATTTGGTCGCTTCAGCTTCGGCTCCTACGGCTAGTTTGACCCCTGCCGCATCGCCCTCCGCTTTTTTTACCGTTGCGTTGGCGGTGCGCTCAGCGATCTCAACGCTTTGCTGTGCTTTGACGATCTCGCGCTGCATATCGGCAATGGCGGTTTCTTTTTCCATGCCCTGGCGGGTCTCCTGCGCCTGTTTTTGAGTTTCGTAGGTGACTTTTTGTTCTTCGGCGAGCTTCCGGTCTGTCAGGGTTTTCATTAAAGATTCCGGAGGGACAATGTCGCCGATCAACGTATCGACCGCGTTGACATTGTATTCGTCGAGCACTTTTTTGATATGCTCTTTTGCCGATTCCTGACGTTCCTTACGCGAAGTCAGGAAGGAAATCACGTCGCTGTCCTGCGCGGAGTTCCTAAAATAATTGCCGATGGTTGGTTCCAATACCTGCGAAACGAGGTTATTCATAGTCCCAAATCGCGCGATCACTTTAGGCGCTTCATAGGTGGGGATATGAATGATCTGAGATACGTCGAGGTTGAAAGGGAAGCCATCTTTAGAGCGGACGGTGATGGTGGAAAGATTTCTATCCAGATTGTGCGATTCGCTGCGACCCGTCGCCCAATTCAATACGAGGTTGGTGGTCGGAACGATTTCCACTTTCATAATGTACTTGTTGATCGGATATTTTCCGGGGCCCAGCGGCTGTAGCCAAACGCCTTTAAATCCTCGCTCGACAATATTACCGTGTTTAAAATCTTCGCCCGTCAGGTCGGTACCGTCCTGTCCGATATAAGAAATGACCACGCCGACGCATCCAATAGGAATTTCCATCATCGGGATTTCCTCCATTTGTACCGCCCAGGGATTCAGGTTGTACGAGCCCGCCAAAACCACTTGCGGCTGCAAACCGCGATTACCGCCGTTTTTAATGAAGAGATCAAAATTCTGAAAATTGTTATGGCCTTCAATTAATTTCCCGGCAATTTGGCCGGGTTCGATCGGCGAACCGTCTAAGGTGGTGACAATTCCGACCATGCTTTCCTGGATCCTCACCATATCGGTCACGGAAATTTGAAAAAGCATGGTGTTGATCCGGTAAGAACCGGCGGTGATATAGGCGGTTTGCCGTCCTTTTTGTCCTCCGTTCAGGATAAAGCGCGCGGCGTCCTGAAAATTATCGCAGTCCACCTGGAGGCCCAGAATATTACCGGTCGGGATTTCAGACCCGTCCTTAGCGAGCACCAGTCCGATTTTACCTTCCGGGATGATGGTAAAAGGTTCCATCGTAACGGTATACTGCCAAAACCACATCCCAAAATACATACCCGGCGCGAGGGACCTGGCCTGGAAGCCCGGTTCTCCCCGTGAAGCAATGATCCGTCCGTCGGGCAGTTCCTTATGTTCTCCGAAAAGCACAAATTTTTTCGTCACCAAACCGGTTTTGTCTTCCGGCACAATGACCATCCCAAATAAAAACCGTAAGATAATTTTGTACAAAACAATGCAAAGGAGGGCGGCCAGTACCGGCCAATAGCTAACTACATTTTCCATGATTTTTTTGATTTAAGGCGTCTTTACAAAATTGTAAATACTGCTACATATTATCAAAGAAATTAGTTTCTGTTAACGCGTTTATTTTAAATTTAGTTAAAAAATTAACATTTAAGGCTTTTTGTAACCTAATTTATGCGGTTAAGTTTTGCTCACTAACGCGATTTTCGCCGCGTCCGCCGTTGCTATTTTTTTCATATAGTCCTTCAATTCGGCATATTTTTCTTTAGGCTGAATAGTCTTAAGGCAGGTTCTCGTTCTAATAAACCGGATGGACCCGTCGGCCAGTTTTTCGTAGGTCGCTTTATAATCGCCGAAAACGGAGTGAAATTCTTTGTTTTCGGGCATGGATTCGACGGCGTAATTGGCGGGCAGTTGGAAGAGGGCGGTATCGGTCGCGGCGTAATCAAATTTGCCGGCCTGCACTTTATAGAGTCTCGCGCTGTCGCCAAAATCCGGCAATTTGAACCGGTTCAAAGCGTTGGGTTGAAAAAATATGCGCTTGCCGCTTTTAGAACCGTATTTTTCCATTTTAAGGGAATATTTCTCCCTCGCGCTGGGGACGCTGGATTTCATAAACTGGAAATCGAAGGACTGCACGTCAAATCCGGGTAATTCTATTTTCTCGAGGAGCCATTTTTTTTGCTCGTCTTTGCTTTTATCCTCCAGATTAGAGACCTTGTCGAATAGGATCCCTTTATAAAATATGGAGGATTCCAATTGCGCGCCGCCCGTATCGTCCAGTTTTATGTTATACCGGGTTGACAAGAGGTTGTCGTTGAGGGAATAGGCGCGGGTATGGGCAATTTTCCCTCCTTCGGGCGTTACCAACAATACGTCGCGGTCGTCTGTCCAATCGCCTAAATAGTTGATGGGGCGATTCTGGCTGGTGCACTCCAGCCAGAGCGTGTCATTTTGTAGGGGGACGCATACGAACACGTGGTTGAACTGGTTGTCGGGAAAATCTGTTTGGATGGGGACGACGTCGTCGCCGGCATGGACGAGGGTGTAGATGGAGGCAATTCCCACACTTTTGAGCATGGTCTGCATATAATTTGTTAATGCTTTGCAGTCGCCATATTTATGCGCTTCCACGTCCGACGCTTTTATGGGCTGCCAGCTTCCAATGCCCAACTGCACGCCCACATATCGCGTATTGTTTTGTAGAAAACTGTATATTTTCTCCACTTTGCAATGGTCGTCTTTACAATCCTGCGTTAATTCTGCCGCTTTTGCTTTTAAGGAAGGCGTTATATCATCCCTTCCGACGTTCAGTAAATTTATAAACTGGCTGTAGGTGTTCCAGGAAGACATGTCGCCTTTATATCCTTCAATTTCAAACTTTACAGGCGCAAGACGCAATTTCGGAAAATGATTTTCGTCGGCGGCAGTAAAAGCCTCGTCTTTGGATGCTTTTAATAAACTTACTTTCCATTCATACCGGTCATTTTTGTCCTCGTGAAATATTTGAGTTTCTTCAGTGATTGCAATAGGGCGGTATCTGATTCCAAAACCTTTGGGCGCGACGACGGTAAAAGAAGCCTGCACTACCGAAATTCCGACGCCGGGCTGGGGATTCCAGTCGGGATAATTAAACAGGCCGTTATAGGCGACCTCGTATTCAAATTCAACGGTGAAAGGATAAGCGTTATAATCAAAGGAGGCTGTTTTAGCTCTGTAATCGTCGAAAAAAGAATCTTCGCTGAAATCCCCATGGTCAGTGATCTATTCTTTTTTCAGGCTGCGCACTTTCTTCCCGGTAGCGTCGTATAATGCGCCTGATATATTTTTAATTTTTTTAAGCTTATTATATCCAATGCCAAAAAAAACAAAATGCCGTCCTTTTTCATCCAAACAAGTGACCGCATATTTATCTGTAAAAGTTGCTTTGCCTTCGTTTTCAATTTTAAAAGCGGCATTATCATATCTTACCACCGCGTGGGCGTTTTTTTTCAAAGCCTCCGGAATTAAAGAAGCCTGAAGTTGGCCGTAAGCCTGGGGACATAATCCTAAAAATAGAAAAAATATAAGACTGTACAGCGCGTTTTTCACGAATAGGGTGTTTAAGGATTATTTAATTATTTTCTTCAAGACAATTTGCTCTCCCTCTTTAGCGATGACCTGTGTCATAAACTTTTTTAAGAACTGATATGCTTCCGGCGCATAGGCGCTGACAGGGTTGGATAATTTGGTTTTTATCAAACATTTACTATCCAACGTTTCAACAATATATTCTAATTTCATCCCCTCTTCTGCTCCCAATTTAAATATTTGCGATTTGGGGGCTTCTTCTATTTTGTACCCTTCCGGAATATTATATTGAGCCTGAAAAATTTCTTCGCTGGGAAAGCCAAAGTCCACCGGATAGGTTCTTTCGGAGAGTTTAAACGGATTTTCTATTTTCCCGTAATTAAGCATTGGGCTGATATAAATCAGATCGTTGTTAACCTGAATAAAATCGGTAGTTGTAATTTTAACGGATGATTTTAGCGGAGCGCCTAAATTTATTAAGTCGCCGACCTGCTGAGATTCTATTTTTCCGTTAGCTAATATAGGTTTGTATTCCGTTTGAATGAATTCGTCCTTACCCTTGGAAGCAATTGCCTCCCTATCTGTATAAGAATCATAATTCCTTTTGCTGGTTTCAACAGATCCTTTGAGCGTCCCGTCCGTAAGGACGTCAAATACGGCATTTCTGAAAACGACCATTTTGACATAGTTTTTCAAAGGAATCCATTTAAATTTCTCCGTTTTGACGTCCATCAGAAGCCCCTCGCCGTTCAAAGTTTCAAAAGGAATAGCGCCAGCCTGCATTTGTCCGTTGACGCCGTCTAACAGCATATAATTTGAATCAATTTGAACGGCGGCAAGCGTATAATTAAATTTATGGGATAATGCCATCAGCTTATTCGGTTTTCCATTGGACCGCGTGCTCAATAACACAGGGTTAGCGTCGATCCCGGCTTCCCTTAATAGCGCGATCAACAAAATATTGATGGATGCTATGTTTCCTTTTTTCTTTTCCAGGACTTCTTTAGGCGAGAAGTCGGCATATACGTCGTCCATGGACGTCGTCAAGGTTTTTTTAGCCACCCATTCCCGCAGGGTAGAAATAGTGTCCATTTTAGTTTTAGGATTAGTCAGCGCAAGAATTCGTTGCACGGAATCCCGGACGGCGTTTTTTTTCTTGAAATATTTGCCGTAATCTTCATCTTCCAGCATGCCGTGAACAAATTCAGGCCAGGATTTAATCAGAATTTCATGACGGCTGTTAATATTATATTCCCTAAGATACAAATACACTCTTTCAAAATAATCAGAAACGGAAGTAGTAAAAGCTTCTTCTTTAAAGGCTGGAACGTCTTTGCGCGCCATAGCGACGCACTTGACGTCTCGTTTATCTATTTGATCCGTTTGGCTTCTTAAGTCAAATTTTTTATCAATATTTTCACATAACTTATTAACGTCAAGCGGTTTAGAAATAAAATATTCAGTTAAAAAACCAAACCCGTTTCCGTATATCAACTGGAACTGGCTGTAAAGGGTCGGAATAGAAGACTGGAACGTCCAACCAGTCATTCCATATAAAGGAGTATTTAAGACGTATGAATATTCAATAATGGAACCTTCTTCTAAGTCAGGCAGCGCGAATTTCTTTTTCTTATGTTTTCCGTTCGTCTTAACGTCAAAAATAGACTTGGGATCTAATTTCGTCGTTTTGACTTCTCCGGTTGCGTCAATATTATAGGTAAAACCTTTAATATTAGATACTTCCCGGCCATTTTCAGGGGTTCCGTCCCTATAATCAATTTCAATTTCCCCGAAATGATATCCTGCTTTTTTAAAAATTTTAACTCTGCGATGTATTTCCATCGATCCTTCCACAAAACTTAGATCCCAATCAATATGAGGGAAGAACACGCCAAACTCTTCTAATACCACCGCCGAAGCCGAGGAGTCGAAAGGGCAGGCTTTTAATTCAATTTCCGCTTTGGTCGGCGTTCCTACCGTCACAGTTTGTTCCTGCGCATGGGAGTTCTGAAAACCAAGTAAAAAAAGTAATACGGAAAAGGACAAATAAAGGAATCGATTCATGGGAACGGGTTAATGGATTTAAAGTTGACCTGCAAAACATAGAACGATGCAAAGTTAATATTATATATTAGCTAATTAAATATTATTTTCTAAACGATATAATTATTTAACAGTACGCCATACGGCTTATATAGAGTATTAGCAAACCTCCTGCCAAAAGACCTTCGTACAGGTTAAACCTGGCAGATGGTTGCGCGCAGGATTTGCGGCGGGTTTGGGAGGAAATGCAGCGGCGGATTTTGGTATTGTAGGGCGTTATAACGGAAACGGCTATACCGCAAAAACCATGCGTTTTTTGACCCGGGAGAGACCACAGATATAGGCGACTTATATACGGCTTATATGTGACTTATATATGACTCAAGGGGTTTTAAAAGCGCCTCACTGGCGGCGCATTTATAAATAAAAAAGCCATTTTTATAAATTTTCCATTTTAGGCCATTCTAAAGGACTTTTTAATATAAATTGTTACTTACTACCGAAATGATTGTAAAGTCGCGCTGAATCGACCGGAAGCGGCTAAAATCGAATGTATTTACAATGAATACTATTTTATTTGATTCCTAATTTTATGGGACGTCAACCTGCACCGAAAAAACTTTGTTCGATGTATTGATATCGTGTGCGATTTTATCGGCTGCTGTTAAACAACCGCGCCTTTTGGAAATGAGACTTAGCGGGTTATTCTAAATAATAAGGGTAGATATACGGCTACGGTTTAACCTATATTGTTAAATTTATAACATATTATTGAAAAATATAAATAGAATCTAACGCATTTATTTGCTTTGTTAGCGTTAATATATTACATTGCCGCTGATTAATTGCACCCAGCTATCACACGATAAAACACTTACAACTCAAAAAAAACTTCTTTTACCTCTAAGTGAAAAACCTATGATTCAAAAAAACCGAGCTTTTTAAACCCATTCTTTCGGACTGATTTTCCCGATTCTCCCTTCTATTTTAATTTTGCTCCATTAGACGGCAAAATGCTGATGGTCGGGGTTCCCACCGAAGATCTAAAAGTGCAGCCATGAGCTTGCGGACTCGAGTGAAAAGTGAATTTGTTTATAATATATTCAGCTATTGGAAAAACAATGCGCCAGGGCTTCCTTTTAAATATTTGAACGCTTCCTTTATGAAAGTGGATATAGGGAATGAAGCATCTTTTGAAAATAAATTTAATACCTGGGCGCATACCCACCGTTCAAAAAAAGACGGTAGCCTATCAGCACACAAGGAGCTTTTCACTTATGTTTTTTCTGAACAGCACGGTAAATGGGTTTGGGTTTCCGGTCAGCACAGCGAGGCGCCGACGGACGTAGCAGTTGAAGAAGCAGCCATTAAATCGGTGGTCGAAAAAGAAACTCAGGCTTTTCTCGACCGCGATGCTGAAGCCATGGCGGATTGCCACGCCAATGTGGATTATGCCACCCTGTTGGTGCGACATGGCGGAGGCGTTGCTTTCACTAAAAACACTAAAAAAGAAGGTCCGCAAGTTATCAAAACGACGATAGCTTCTTTGGGTAAATCGGATGGCTCGACTTTTAAAAATACGGATTATGTGATTCATATCAAAGACAAAACGGCTTTTGTTACTTTCGATCAAACTATGACTGCACTTAACGGCGCTAAAAGTTTTTTCCATGAAGTCCGCTATATGGAGAAAATCAATCTAAAATGGTTAATTGTCTATGTAGGCGCGGTGGTTTTTGACCCGGGACATTAATGAAGACGATTTATATAGGGCCGCTAATCGCAATCTGGGCTGTGTAAACGCTATGCGGAAGGAAAACAATCCGAATGGTCCCATAAATATGCGACTTGGCGCTACCGTGAATGTTTCTCATTTCACCATTGGGAAAATTTTAAAAAGGGCGTCGGACATTTATTTGCTGTTTTAATGTTAATATTTTAACTTGACTCCGATTATAAAATGCCTGTAAAAAAGTAATGAAAAACTAAACGCTCCTATGTTTTATCAAAAAATTCCTCCGCCCGACCACCTGAAACCATTCGTTGAATGTTTTTTTATCTGGGAATGCACGCTCCTGCAACCTCTGCAAGTGGAATCGCCGCCGAGCGGGTTTTGTTCCATGGTATTTAATTACGGCGCCCGTTATCGCGTGCGACTGATGAAAACAGCCGAGTCTACTCTGGCTCCTCAAGTTTTTTTGACGGGGCAATCCACCTGCAGCTATGAATTGACTTTAACGGAAAATGTGGGTATGGCGGGCATTGTTTTTCGTCCCGCCGGACTAAAGACGCTTTTTAATTTGCCTTTGCCGGAATTAACGGACGAACGCATCGATCTGACGGAGATTCTGAAGGGAAAAGAAATTCACAAATTGGCCGATAAAATAAGCGCCTCCGTTACCGCCCGGGAACGCGTCCAGTTGTTAATGCAATTCCTCAATATCAGACTGCTTCGAAACGAATGCCGGTTTGATTATATAGACTTTGCGGCAAACCGCATCGTGAACGCTCATGGCGTGGTCCCTATCAAAGATTTGACGAGCGATATATGGATGAGCCGGCGACAATTTGAACGCAAATTTTTTGAAAAGGTGGGATTAAGCCCCAAATATTATGCGCGGATTCGACGCATGGGTTATTTATGTTCTTTGATGGCGGGAAAACGCAAGGTCAACTGGCAAAGTTTATTATTTGAATGCGGCTACTACGATCAGGCGCATTTTATAAAAGATTTTACCGAATTTCTCGGGCGAACGCCGACGGAGTATATTCAGACCAACACGGAGCTTACGCATTTTTTAAAATCAGGCTGACCTTGCGCATTATGTCGTTTTTTTACAATCATGCGGGCTGTTGGCTGCTTAGTTTTGTCTTATTAATTAACAAAATAATAAGACAATGAAAAAGGAAGTGTTTATTCTGACAAAGAAGTGGTTTTCGGTTTCTTACTTTGCCCTGCTCTTCACGAGCGCTGCGAGCGCTCAGGCGACAGCCGATAGAGAGGTTAATAAAAAGGCGATCATGGAAACCATTCAGCGCGAGACGGATTGCGCATATTCGCGGGACTATGATTGTTGGAAAGAAACTTTTGTAAGAGATCAATATTCTTCCGAAGGGTGGAGTAATCGAGACGACACTTTTGACGTGAAAGTGGGTTGGGACTCAGTGAATGCGAGTATTGAAAAGTTTATGAAGGAGAACCCTGTGCCTTTGGGGTATAAACGGCGGGTAGAGCGGCGGAATGTGCAATACAAGTTTTATGCCGATTTGGCCTGCTATGACATGGGATCAATATCAGGAGGACCGAGAAGGAAAGAAATTCTTTCACAGCAAGGAGATCAGGGTGATGGAGAAGTTGGAAGGGCAGTGGAAGATTGCCTGTGTGGCTGCTTTTTGGGATTACAAAAATTTAGCGCCAACGGATCAATTGAAACCGGACAAACATTAAATCAACTCATTTCTTAAATCTCTTTAATAAAATTTACTAAATCTGTTATTATGAAAACGACTCAAATATCTCCATCGCTGGACCTTAAAAGTTCGGCCATCGCTTTTATTTTCGCCTATCAACAACAGGACGTTGAAAAAATGCTCGGCTTGTGTAACCCCGAAGGATCCGTTTGGTTCAAACCCCTCGGAGCATCCGGCAAAGGAAAAATCGGCGAATTGGGAAAAAATCTTTGGACGGCATTGATTGATTGTTTTCCGGATTTGGAAAACACCGTAAACGCCGCAAATCTGGAAACGGACGGCAGCGTGCGTTGTCTGGTGGATATTCGCGGCGTTCAGGCTAAAGAATTTGCCGGCATTCCTTCAAAAGGGCTCTTTTTTGAAACCGAACACGTGTTTATATTCCGTCACGACGAAGATAACCAAATTAACAGTATTGAAATCGAATGGGATCATCAAGATTTTGCCCGTCAATTAAGTAATGCGTAATAAAGATGAATTACCCTATTCAGGCGGATGTGGTTCCTTTTTTAAAAAGCGTGGCAGAGAGCTGCCGCCCTTTTGCGGAGGCGCAATCGGTTACGTTGAGTTTGGAGATTCCGATGGAAAGTTTGGTAGTTCATTATCATCCGGAGGAGGTGGCGGGGGATTTGAAAGACCCTGCTTCTTTGGCTGCGGCTTGCGCGGGCGTGGATGCGATTATCTCGACCACCACGAGCGTTGCGACGGCCCGGGAGGGGGATAGCATTGAGACCGTCGACCATCAGGGGCAGTTGAATTTGGTTGCCGCGGCGCGTCATGCGGGGGTAAAGCGGTTTGTGTTTATTTCATTCCGGGATAATAAGTCGTACCCGAATCCGCTGTCGGACGCCAAGCGGGCGGTTGAGTCTGCGCTTGCGGATAGCGGAGGGATGGCGTATTGCAGTTTGTGGGCGAATTATTTTATGGAGATGTGGCTGAGTCCGTTCCTGGGTTTTGACTATCCGAACGGGAAAGCGCGGGTGTATGGGACGGGGGATAACAAAATAAGCTGGGTTTCTTATAAGGATGTGGCTCGATATGCGGTGGCGGCTTTGGAGGGGGATTTTGCGGCGAATCGGATAGTAGAGGTTGGAGGTCCGGAGGCGTTGAGCCCTAAGGAAGTGATTGGGATATTTGAGCAGGCTCATGGGAAGGTTTTTGAAGTGGAGTATGTGCCGGTGGCTGTTTTAGAGCAACAGCGGTCGGGGTCGGCGCAGCCATTGGAGCAATCGTTTGCTTCATTGATGCTGCATTATGCGGAGGGGGTTGAGATGGATATGCGAGAGACGGCAAGGTTTATTCCTGTACGGTTGACTACTGTGGAGGATTATGCGAGGGGAGTGAAGGGATGATTTTTATTTTGAAATGCACGAGGTTATATATTTAACTCCTTTCGGGGTTTGGACGCCCTTATTCTAACACTATTTTAATTTTTTGGACCGCATGTATTTTCTTGATTGCGATTGAGAGAACAGCCGTAGGTATATCATTTTTACTCAATTATTAAAATTCAACATGATGCAGCATCTAATTTAACTTTTTGGTTTGACGCTATTGGCGCGCCCTGTATTATCCCAAAACTCAAATGATGAAGAAGCGATTAAGGAGGTTATTGTGTCAGAAACTGAGGTATTTTCCATTCTTGAAATTTATATTTGAAATGTCCATCTTTAAAACTCATAATTTACTCTACATTTTTTTATCGTTGTTGCCTTTGTGCATGAACGCTAATAACATGGAGGGCGTTTTTGAATTAGATAGAAACTCAAAAGATTTCCTTCTAACAGAGAATTGCGAGTTTTTACAGAATTTCGATTTCAGTACCACTTTCGATAGTTTGAAACGCTTTCCCGACCGCTTTAAATTCAGAGCTTACCACGGCGAACAATTCAATTCAGCCGAAACGGGAGGTTATTGGTTGCGGTTTAAGGTGATGAATATGGATGTTGTTCCGTTACACCGTTTTGTCAGCATTTATCAAAGATCCATTGAACGAGCGCAACTTTTTGTCGTTGATGAAAAAGGTCAAATAGACACTTCGCGTATGATAGGTTCTAATTTCCCGTACGGCACACAATACATTCCGACAGTACATTCTTCGTTTCCTTTTATTTTTGAACCCCTGAAAACATACACGCTCTATGTATATTTAGAACAATGCGACGCGCCAATCGCCACTCCCATATACTTATACGACACAAAACAAATGTTGCCCATACGGACCTTTTATTGGCGCGGATTTCTGGTAGGATTGGGTGCTTTTTATGTCATTTTATCCTTTATCATGTTCTTGTTTATGAGAACGCCCTTGTATTTAGCCTTTTTTATTTATTCGGCAAGCGGAGTAGCCTATTTGATATCAGCGACCGGTTTTGGTTATCTGCTTATTTGGTCAAATTTTTTACTTTTTGAAAGTATCTCAGACAATGTCTTTGGATGTCTCTCCTCTATCAGCTTAGTAATGTTTACTGTTTGCTTTTTCGACACCGCACATAATTTTCCTACATTGGATAAATTTTTTAAAATAAATATTGGATTCGGCCTCGTACTTATCCTTGTTGCGCTATGCAGGAAAATATTACCGGCAGGGTTTTATTTAAACGTTGCCTTATTTATTGTGCCGTTTTTGATGTTGGCTATGCTCCTGCTACTGTTCGTTGCATGCATGACTTTTTACAAGACGCGAGGGAAAGACGTCCTTGTATTTATTTTTGGCTTTTCTTCATATTTTTTAACTGCAATAGTTATTATACTGAATGAAATAGGATTTTCAGAGTACAGATATTTAGCACATTTTGTAATGCCTAATGTCACCTTGTTTTTTGAACTGACTACTTTACTTTTAATTTTATCTTACCGCATTAAAGAAGAATGGATAAGCAAACAACTTGAAGCATTGCAACTCCACCAAACTTTATCTCAACAACGCCAACGCATATCGAGCGATTTGCATGACGACGTCGGTTCTACGCTCACCGGAATGTCCGTTTTTATCGAAATTGCGAAACAACAATTATCGAACCTTGATGCGGCAGCTTTGCCCACTTTAAATCGCGTTGCCGAATCCTCAAGACAATTGAGCGCTACCATCAACGACATTGTATGGGCAGTGAATCCTAAAAACGATCAATTTGAAAACATCATTCTGAAAATGCGTTTCTTCTCTGCTGAACTGATGGCCAGAAAAGATATTCTAGTGTCATTTAATGATGATCTGCGTTTGAATGAGATCAATTTAATTCCGGAAAGACGCAAAAATTTTTACCTTATTTTTAAAGAAGCCGTCAACAATATTTACAAATATGCAGAATGTGATCATCTGATTATTGACATTCAACTTGTCAACGAAAATATCTGTATGAAGCTAACGGATAATGGTCGCGGCTTCGATTCGGAAAAAATAAAAAAAGGAAACGGACTAAATTTTATGCAAAGTCGTGCCGCTGAACTGGGCGGCGAATTAACTGTTACATCAATTATCGGCACGGGTACAACGGTTAATTTGTATTTTCCAGTAAAAAATGACTCGCCATTAAAAATACTACCCGAAAGGGTAGTTCCCAAAGGACGAAAAATAGCGCTATTTTGAATTTCGATATCCTGTACCAGTAATTCGGTATCAAGTATCAGTTATTACGTCGAATTATGCCTGACTGCTAATACCCGATTCCTGATTGCCGATACATGATTAGGTAAAACATAAATTACCAATGAATCCAATAAAAGTAGCGCTGATTGAAGACAACAACGACCTGCGAGAAGGTCTACAATTACTCATAAACAGCAACATTGATTTTAAATGTGTCGGCGCCTGGCCTGATGCAACCGATATTCTTTTGCGCATCCGTTGCACATTGCCTCAAGTAATTCTTATGGATATAGAAATGCCGGGAAAAATAAACGGCATAGAAGCTACAAAACTTATAAAAGCAGAGTTTCCCGATATACGCGTCATTATGCAAACCGTGTTTGAAGACAATGATAAGATTTTTCAATCGATAACGGCCGGCGCTTCCGGTTATCTCATTAAAAACAAACATTTGTCGCATTTATTTGACGCCATTAAAGAGGTAATCGACGGCGGCGCACCGATGACGCCGAGCATCGCCTACAAAACGCTTGAAATGTTTCGACGAGCTACCGGAATTCCTCATGCATCTTACGCTAAAACATCGGTATCCGTTTTGACAGACCGTCAACAAGAAGTTTTAGAAGCTATCGTAAAAGGTAAAAGTTATAAACTGATAGCAGAAGAATTCAATATCAGTTTAGATACCGTAAAATACCACGTCAAAAATATTTATGAATTACTCCAAGTCAGCTCGCGGTTTGAATTGACGGAAAAATTCAGGAAATAAAATTAAGATAAATAGAAATACTACCCTTTCGGGTAGCGCTCCAATGATAAACGACTGTATAACTTTGTACCGACAATAAAAAATATACCCTTATTCATTGGCCAACAAATTATATTGGCGGTTCGGAGGCGTTGAGTCCGAAGGAAGTGATTGGGGTATTTGAGCAGGCGCATGGGAAAGTTTTTGAGGTGGAGTATGTGCCGGTGGCTGTTTTAGAGCAACAGCGGTCGGGGTCGGCGCAGCCATTGGAGCAATCGTTTGCTTCATTGATGCTGCATTATGCGGAGGG
>JBBRMZ010000073.1:0-20906 GCA_038230555.1 Chitinophagales bacterium | reverse complement strand
GGTAGCCGTACCGGAAGGTGCGGCTGGAATACCTCCTTTTATAGAGTAAGTACAACTCTGAAATGTTTTGCAAAAGACCCAAACCAACCCCAACCACGCACTGCATACCGCACGCACGCAATCCGTCTTCCCCTCTTGCTCAATGTTAATTACGTTTTACAGAGTATAAAAAAGCCCGTTCATGTATTTGAACGGGCTTTTTTTATATATCTACTTTAGGCGCTTCCTATTTAACATGATTCGGAGATATTATCGGCTACGGAAAAATTTTAGGCGCTTTTTCATAAAGTCTGGATAATCAAAAAGATTTTAACTTTAACGGCGCCAATCGCTCCAAGTCGCGCCTCCGGCGCGAAAGAGGGAGGGGTGCGCGCTCGCGTATTTTTTTATAGAAAGGCGGGCTTTGGCCGCCTTTCTATAAAAAATACGCGAGCGTCCGAAGAATTCTTTCGGCGGCGAAGCCGCCACATATAGTTTAACGTCTTCGTTAGCGTCAAAATGATTGGCGCCGCTAAAAATCACCGAACTCACATTATTTAAGGCCGTAAACGACGACCTGATTGGAAAAAGTGGGTAAATACACATGGCCGTTGGCGATGGTGGGCGAGGCAAACTTGGCGTAATTGCCGGCGCCGTCTCCCGGGAGCTGATGATTATTCCAAAGTTCTTTAGTAATATCATGGGCATCGAAGGCTCTTAGGATGCCAGGGCTGACGGTATGTTCGGCGTCGCCGGTGGAGGCGTAGGAGGCCCACAGGATTCCTGTCGTTTCTGCGGTTCCGTTGGAGGAGACGGACAGGACGGCGCCATTTTGGCCAGTGGGGCCGCTTACGGTGGATTTTATTTGTTTAGCCACGTCGATCAAGTTGGTGGAACGGTTAAAAGGTAAAGCACGCAGGGGATCATTTTCGGCCCATATATAAATAAATTCGTTGGAGGCGCCCTGAAAATAGGAAGGCTGACAATGCATATTGGCGTCAGCAGTCAGGAAAATGGTCTGGGTGATCTGGTTAGAGGTTTTAGAATAGCCGCCCATAGCGTCTTTGTTCAGTAAATAGATATTGCCGTCTTTGCAGCCGGTGAAATAATAATTGGAATTGGGGATCAGGAAGGCGGCCAAACTGCCGTAATCCAAATCATTATTCTCCAGGTTTTGAAAATTGAAAGGCGTAAAATAGCTGCTTATTTTAAGCGTTGATCCTGAAGGGGCGAGTTTTAGGGCACTTTCTCCTCTGTTAAGGGGATTGGTCGGGTCGGAACCGACGCCGACGGTACCGTTTCCAATGACCACATAGAGGTTCCCCTGCGCGTCGGCCGACATGCCGCCGCCGCTTTGCCAAATACCGCCGTCGCCGCCGTTCGGAGTATCATTATAGACTATTTTTTGCTGCAGGGAACTTGCGTCATATCCTAAAACCCATCCGTGGTAGGGGCCCCAGTCGCAATGAGAGGAAAAAGTAACATATACTATTCCGTTTAGCAAGGTCAGCGCCTGACGTTGGTTTTGTTTCTGCGGATCGAACGTCAGCGCGCCTGCGACATTGCCGTCGCCATTGCCGGTATAAGACGCCGTTATTTTAATGGGGCCGCCGGACGCTTCCGCACCTGTAGCGAGGCTGACGGCATGTAAATACTGGACAAAATTTTTGCCGTCCGTACTTCTGGCCACGAAATAGATAATCTGGGCGACCGTATCGATCACGGGCGTACCGACTATGCCGATATTACCGCTGAAATCCTGATAACCGCCGCCGCAGGCGCCCGTCATGTCCGTGTTTTTGGGCGGCCGCATTCCTGCCGCCGTATAGTTTTTTAGCCAGACTAAGGTTCCTTTGTCGGCATTGTATGCGTAAATGGTGTTGTTAACGGTAGCTATATAGACCACGTTGGGGGTCGCTCCGGCTATGGGGACATGGGCGACGACGAGGGGCTGGGCGTAAGTCTGGTCGTCTACGGTTAGGCTAAAGAGTTTGCCAAACAATTGCGTGTTGACATTGGTAGCAGTAAGTTTGGTTTCCTGGTTGTTCCAACCGGAGCGGGTGTTGTTGTTGTGTTGGGTAGGAACGGAAATGGTGCCGTCGTTTACAGGGGGAACCGCAGTAGGGTCCTTTTTACCGCAGGCGGTTAGGATCGTGAAAGCCGCAAAAATGAGCGTTTTATTTACGCGTTGAAGCATGTTGGTTAATTATGAAATATGAAATCTCCTTTTTAATGCCTAATGAATTTTATAAGGCTAATAAGAGTAGCCCAAATTTTTTTGAATAGAAAAGAATTTACTGCAAAAGTATAATTAACGGACAATTTTTATTTAAATTATTGGCGTTACCCAAAAGAAAGATTGGTTATTTGATTAAAGCGCTTTCGGAGCGCAAATAGGACAATCCTGGGTAAAAATATCAGGCTAGTCGATTATATACTTTAATATTACCGAGCGCGCTGAAGAGATATATTTGAGGGTATTCAATTAAGCGGTAAAATCCCTAAATCCTTTCCAGATAATAATTGTTTATAGGGACGATTATTGTAATTTTGCCTTTAGTTTACTATGTTCACTCTTTTCTAATTCTGGTTATTTTTCTATGGATAAATTATCTTCTTCTGATCAGTTTGCAAAACGTCATATCGGGATCAGCCCCGAAGAATTACAGGAAATGCTGCGAACCATTAAAGCTGACAGCCTCGAACAATTGATCGAAGAAACCGTTCCCGCCTCTATCCGTATCAGGGAGCCGCTTGACCTGCCGGAAGCGATGACCGAATATGCTTATTTACAGGAACTTAAACAAACTGCCGCGCTCAATAAAATCTTCAAATCTTATATCGGCCAGGGCTATTTCGGGACGATCACGCCGTCCGTCCTGCTGCGAAATGTTTTTCAGAACCCGGGGTGGTATACGCAGTACACGCCTTACCAGGCGGAAGTTGCACAGGGGCGTCTTGAAGCGCTGCTGAATTTCCAGACCATGGTCTCGGATCTGACCGGGTTACCGATCGCTAACGCCTCTTTATTGGACGAAGCGACGGCGGTGGCGGAAGCGATGGCTATGTTTCATAGCCTGAAAGCCAAGAAAAACGCCGCCGCTAACGAGTTTTTTGTTTCCTCTTCCACTTCGCCCTCGACGCTGGACGTGTTGATCGCGCGCGCCGAACCGTTGAATATCTCCGTTAAAACCGGCAACTGGAAGACTTTCGATTTTAACGACCGGACTTTTGCAGTCTTTCTTTCTTACCCGGACAGCGAAGGAGCCGTTGTCGATTACAGCGATTTTGTCGCCCGTGTTCATAGTAAAGGAATGTATGTCGGGGTCGCTACCGACCTGTTGAGTCTGGCATTGTTGACGCCTCCGGGAGAGTGGGGCGCGGACGCCGTAGTCGGCAACTCGCAGCGTTTTGGCGTTCCAATGGGATATGGGGGACCACATGCGGCATTTTTTGCCGTCAAAGAAGAATTTAAACGCCTTATCCCGGGCAGAATTATTGGCGTCTCGGTGGACGCGCATCAAAAAAGAGCGCTGCGTATGGCGCTGCAAACCCGCGAACAGCACATCCGCCGCGAAAAAGCGACGTCCAATATTTGCACCGCACAGGCTTTGCTGGCCATTATGGCGGGCGCTTACGCGACCTACCACGGTCCGCATGGAATCCGGCAGATTGCCCAACGGGTGCATTCTATGGCGGTCGTTTTGGAGAAAAGTTTAAAAGAACTGGGTTTCTCGCAATCCAACGCTTACTTTTTTGATACGCTGCGAATTAATATCGCTTCCGCTGAAACGCTGAAAGCGATCCGGGAAGCGGCTTTGCGCAGCGGAGTTAATTTCTACTACGGTAAAGATTTTGTTCAGATCGCTTTAGACGAAACGGTTTCTAAGGAAGACCTCTGGACAATACATAATATTTTCGAAGAACTTGGCAAGCAGCGCAGCCCTCTGCACGTTCCGAACGATCTTGCTGACAGGCTGCCAGAACGGCTGCGCCGCGAAAGCTCTTATCTGACGCACCCGGTCTTTAACAGCCACCATACGGAGACTAAAATGATGCGCTATTTGAAAAGGCTTGAGAACAAAGACCTTTCCCTAATGCACTCTATGATCTCGCTGGGATCCTGCACCATGAAACTCAATGCCGCTTCCGAACTGATCCCTGTTAGCTGGGAGGCGTTCGCCAATATACATCCGTTCGCTCCGCTCAACCAAACGCGCGGTTATCAAAAAATATTTAAAGAACTCGAACGCTGGCTTTGCACGATTACGGGTTTCGACGCCTGTTCGCTACAGCCGAACTCGGGCGCGCAGGGCGAGTATGCAGGGTTGCTGACCATCCGGGCTTTCCACCTCGCGAATAAACAGCCGCAACGGACCGTGGCGCTCATCCCTTCTTCCGCGCACGGCACCAATCCTGCGAGCGCCGTCATGGCGGGTATGGACGTGGTGGTCACCGCCTGCGACGAGGCGGGCAATATCGACTTGACCGACCTGATCGCTAAAGCGGACCTGCATAAAGATAAACTGGCCTGTCTGATGGTCACGTACCCTTCCACGCACGGCGTTTTTGAGACCCGTATCAAAGAAATTTGTCAGATTATCCACGACCGGGGCGGAAAAGTTTATATGGACGGCGCCAATATGAACGCGCAGGTCGGGCTGACCAGCCCGGGCCGGATCGGCGCCGACGTTTGCCACCTCAACCTGCATAAAACGTTTGCCATTCCGCACGGCGGCGGCGGACCGGGCATGGGGCCTATTTGCGTCAATAAAAGTCTTGCTCCTTATCTGCTGGGTCATACGGCAGCTCCGACGGGCGGCTCCAAAGCAATTCGCGCAGTTTCCGCAGCTCCCTGGGGAAGCGCCAGTATATTATTGGTTTCGTATGCCTATATCAAAATGCTGGGCGCCGAAGGCGTGACCGACGCCACCCGTTATGCTATTCTCAACGCCAATTATATCAAGGCGCGTCTAGAAGGCGCTTATGATATTCTCTATACCGGCAAAAATGGCCGCGCGGCGCACGAAATGATCGTCGACCTCCGCCCGTTCAAAGCGGTGGCGGGCGCAGAAGATATAGCGAAACGTCTCATGGATTACGGTTTTCACGCGCCGACGCTTTCTTTCCCCGTCGCCGGAACGATTATGATCGAACCGACAGAAAGCGAGAGCAAGGAAGAACTGGACCGCTTTTGCGACGCGCTGCTCCAGATCCGCAAAGAAATCGACGAGATCGCCAACGGAGATTACCCGCTGGATAACAACGTGCTGGTCAATTCGCCGCACACGAACGAATCGTTAATGGCCGACCATTGGACGCATTCATATACGCGCGAAAAAGCGGCTTATCCGCTTCTGTATTTGCGGCACGGTTATAAATTCTGGGCTTCAGTAGGGCGGATCAATAACGCCGCCGGAGATCGCAATTTGGTGTGTACCTGTCCGCCGGTGGAAAGTTATGCGGAGGTAGCAGAGTAAGAATTCTGGTTGAATAACAATTCTTTTGAAACACTTTTAGGAATCCGCCCGTTATGCACGGGAGGGCCAGCGGGACGTCTTTTTTATTTTGTAAAAATAAAAGAGACGTCCCATTCCCGGATTTTCTGTCGTAGATAATACGTTATTAAGAAAGCGAAAAAGCAACCCATGGCTTCCACAATAGATTCAAAATTGATCGTCCGGGCTTTCCTGCAAGAGGTCCGCTCGGGTCGAAACCCGAAAAAGGCCGCCGAGTATATGGCGGAAACCGTTCTGGCACATCAAATGAACGCCGAAAATCCGCAAACCATTCACCGGACGCCGCAAAACTATGCCGAGCATATCGAGGAGTTTCTTGGTCTGTACGGCCGGTTTGAGTTTGAGATCACGGAATTGATCGCCGAGAATGACAAAGTGTATGCGCGCTGGAAACAAACGGGCAGGCATTTAATGGAGTTCGACGGTTTCCAGCCGACCCATTTGCCGCTGGTTGAAATTGCGAGCGCCGTGTATCGCGTGGAGAATGGCAAAATTGTGGAGTACTGGATTGAGATTGACCGAAAAGGGGTGGAGGAGCAGTTGAAACGTAATGTGGAGATTTTCAAAAAATAAATTAAGAAACGGCTATGCATGCGTTACCGACAGGCCATGCCTAACGGCATTTTGGAATGTTGGGTTTGGGTTTTTATTTTTCCTATAATCAAAAATATTAAGCAAACAGCCGCTTTTCTGGAAATGAGAAGCGGCTATTCTTTTGTTAAGGCGGCTTCACAAATTGTTAAAGCCGCGCACCCGTCAACACCTTTGGCGACGCCGCCACAATTTCCGGCGATGCCTGGTCGGCAAATTTCGCAAAATTGTTTACAAAATACTGGGCCAGTTGGGCGGCTTTGGCGTCGTAAGCGCTTTTGTCGGACCAGGCGTCGCGGGGGTTGAGGATTTCTGACGGGACGCCGGGACATTCGAGCGGGAAACGGAGGCCAAACACTTCATCGGTCTGGTAGGTGACTCCATCAAGGGCGCCGGAAAGGGCGGCGTTTAGAAAGGCGCGCGTGTAGCGCAATTTGATGCGGGCGCCGACGCCATAGCCGCCGCCGCTCCAGCCGGTGTTGACCAGCCAGACGTTGGCGCGGCTGCTTTCGAGTTTTTCGCCCAGCATTTTTGCGTACCGGGCAGGGTGGAGCGGGAGAAAGGGCGCGCCGAAACAGGCAGAGAAAGTGGCCTGCGGCTCGTTAACGCCCTGCTCAGTACCGGCAATTTTAGCGGTGTAGCCGGACATAAAATGAAACATGGCCTGGGCGGTTGTCAGTTTGGAAACGGGCGGCAGGACGCCAAAGGAATCGCAGGCCAGGAAAAAAATATTCGCGGGATGCGTACCGACGGACGGAACCATAATATTCGGGATATGCGACAGCGGGTAGGAAACGCGCGTATTAGGCGTGACAGCAACGCTCTTATAATCGGGCGCGCGGGTTCCCTCGTAAAAAGGGACATTTTCGAGGATAGCGCCGTGTTTGATCGCGCGATAGATCTCCGGCTCAGTAGTTTCGTCAAGGTTAATGGTTTTGGCGTAGCAGCCGCCTTCAAAATTGAACACGCCAGTTTCGGACCAGCCGTGCTCGTCGTCGCCGATCAGCCGGCGGTCGGGGTCGGCGGAGAGGGTTGTTTTGCCGGTTCCCGAAAGCCCGAAAAAGAGGGCGGTATCGCCGCCGGCGCCCACATTGGCGGAGGCGTGCATGGGTAAAACGTTCCGGCGGACGGGCAATTCGTGGTTCAGGGCGCCGAAGACGCCTTTTTTGATCTCGCCCGTGTAGGCGGAGCCGCCGATCAGTATCTGTTTTTTCGTGAAGTTAACGAGCGTGAAATTTGGGCTGCGAACGCCGTCGGCGGCGCCTTCCGACAGGAAACCGGGCGCGCAAATAATAGTCCAGTCCGGCGTTATTTGCGCGATCTCTTCGCGACCGGGTCGCAAAAACATATTATTGGCGAACAAGGCGCTCCAGGGGTATTCGGCAATGGTGCGGACGTTTAGCCGGTAGGCCGGATCGGCGCAGACGTAACTGTCGCGGACGAAAACGTCTTTGTGGGCAAAATAGGCGACGATCTTTCCGTAGAGTGCGTCGTATTTAGCGGGATCGAACGCGTTGTTGAATCCGCCCCAGTCAATTGTGCCGGTAGTAGCGGCGTCTTTCACGACAAATTTATCCTGTGGGGAGCGGCCGGTAAAAGCGCCCGTGAGGAGGCTGAGCGCGCCCGTATCCGACAAAACGGCCTGTTCCCGGAGGATGGATTGTTCGATCAGTTCCTCCGGTTCGAGATTCCAGTAGGCGACGTTAATATTTTTGATCCCCAGGACGTCAAGCGAGGCGTCCCGATTTTTAATACCCACGATTTTCATAGGATTGCTTTAAGCGCAAACCCGCCGCTTTTCAACATTGGAAGGATTTGCATAAATGATAAAATTTGAAGGCAAACGGAGCGTCTCATTAAAATTTTCGGGAAATTTACCGGATAAATTTTCATTTTTTTTATAAACGCAGAAACAGGAGCGACAGTTTTTAATGTTTTAAAAAGTTTGCAAAGGTAGGACTTATCCAGAAAAAAAACCGGTTGTTATGCAAACAGATTGCGGCGGGCGCAATTTTTTATAATTTTAGTTAAAAACTAAAACTTTTATAAATAATATATATATATTTGCAGTGTTTTTTAAGCAAACCTGTGAACATGTCTCTACGCATACTCTTAGTCGGCGCCTGCTGCTTGTTTATTCATGCGCTTGCTTGTGCCGGCAATTTATTCCCTACTTTTTCATTTACTGATACGACGTCGATTGGAGACGTCCCCACCGAGGGTTTCATGTCAGACGCCGAGGCAAATCATTGCGCGCCGGCTACCGTTCATTTTATAGCTCAGACAAGCGCCGACCGGCTTTGGTATTTCCCAGGGGGCAAACCGTCCGCGTCTAAAGCTCAAAATCCGGTCGTACAATATGATTCTGTAGGAACCTATAGCGTTACGCTGGTCATTTACCGCCCATCCGGTCAGGCAGATACATTTCGCAGCTTCCGTCACGTTCAATTGAGCCGCCTGCCGCAGCCTGTTATACAATGGACGGCGAGCGGGAGCGCCGTCGCGCTTATGCCCGCCCCGGAGTCAAAAAATATGGGAGAGGGAACGCGGCTGGAATGGAATTTTGGCGACAGCATTCTTTCCGACGAATGGAACCCGACGCATATTTATACCGGCGACGGCGTCCGGCAAGCAACGCTCACTGCGCGCGGTTTTTGCGGCGCGAATACGGTTGCTGTTGCGATAACCACCCCGACCGTCATTCGTTCCGATCAGGGCGGAAATTGTACCCCCGCTACTTTTCATTTTTCGGCGGGCGTCTCCGCCGACGAATACCATTGGTCGTTCCCCGGCAGTTCGACACCGACGGCGACCGATTCCGCGCCGACGGCGCTTTATACGAAGGCGGGAATTTACGACGTAAGTTTGCAGATACGAAAAAAAGGTTCTCCGATTTTTAGTTCCTATACCATTAAAAATTATGTCGACCTAAGCGCGTCGCCCACTTCGCCACTTTTTAACGTCGTTATAACGGGCGTTACCGCTGCGTTTACTCAGACGGTTGTAACGGGCGCCACGTCCTGCGAATGGCGATTTAATGATTATAGTTTTACTGAATCGCCCAATCCCGTACATATTTTTCCGCAATCGGGCATATATCCTGTCTGCGCGGTCGCGCGAAATGCCTGCGGGCAAACCATCTCCTGTCAAAAGGTGAAAATTGAGGTTGCGCCGACGGCGACATTTTACGCGGACGCGCAAACCGCCTGCGACAGCGTCAGAGCAGTTTTTACCAACCAGTCGCTGGAAGCGACCTCTTATCAATGGAATTTTGAAGGCGGGCAGCCATTGACGTCTACAGACGCTAATCCGGTCGTCTGGTATAAAAAAACGGGCGTTTATACTGCAACGCTGACGGCGACGGGGCCGTTTGGAAAACAGGTTTTTGCCCAGTCAATTTCTATTGCAGTTAAAAAGGCGCCGGTTCCGATGGATTCCATCCAGTTGGCCAATGATACGGTCTATTTTTATAATGCTACCGCCGACGCGCAGGCTGCCTGGAATTTTGGCGACGGAACCTCAGCAACGGGACAAACGGCGATCCACGCTTATGCCGACGACGGAATCTACCTTGCGACCCTGACTGCAACGAACGGTTGCGGTTCCAATTCCCGCGTTGACACGATCCGGTATATGAAACTGCCGCACGCGCAATTCAGCGCGACGGTCCGCGCGGGCTGCACGCCGTTGCAGGTTCAGTTTAAAGATCTTTCCTACGCGCATACCACCTCCGCTGCATGGAGTTTTCCCGGCGGGGAACCTTCTTTTTCGACAGAACGGGCGCCTGTCGTAGTGTATAAAAAACCAGGCGTCTATAATGTATCGATCACGGCGGGCAAACAATCTTTTAAAGACGCCCTCGAAACGACCAGTTATATTACCGTCTATCCTGCGCCCGTCGCTTCCTTTATCGCGACGGCGCAGGGCAGAAACGTACAGTTTCAAAGCCAGTCGGTTAACGGCAATTTGTATAACTGGAATTTTGGCGACGGGTTCAGCGATACGGCTGTTAACCCGCTGCACCGCTACCTGTCCGACGGCGTTTATTCGGCCTCGCTGACCCTGACGGGTTCCTGCGGACTAGATTCCCTGACCAAACAGGTCCAGATAAAAACAACTGCGGTCGAAACGGCGGCTTTTGACGGCGCTGTGGATCTGTTCCCCAATCCGTCGCAAGGGAGGCTGACGCTGCGCATCGCGGGCGCGCCTTCGCCCCGACTGAATTACCGCGTTCTTAATTCCCTGCAACAAATTGTTGCGGAGGGCAGCGAAGCGTTTGGCTCCGGCACGATAGAACAAATCATTGATCTTTCAAAAGCGCCCTCCGGGATGTATTTCCTGGAGATCAAAACCGCCGGCGGCTCGGCCTTATGCAAGGCGCTGATCGCCCGTTAAACTGCTACCGCATATTCGCGCAGGGCGTCGTTGAGCGAAACTTTTTTATCCGTACCGGAAGTTCTTTTGCCGATGATGATTGCGCAAGGAACCTGGTAGACGCCGGCCGGAAAAGTTTTGGGATAGGTTCCCGGTATAACGACCGAACCGGACGGCACCCGCCCTTTATAAGTGACCGGCTCCGGGCCGGAGACGTCAATGATGTGCGTGGACTGGGTCAATACAACGTTGGCTCCGAGTACCGCTTCTCTTTCCAGCAGGACGCCCTCTACCACGATACAGCGCGAGCCGATGAAACAATCGTCTTCGATAATGACGGGCGCCGCCTGCACGGGTTCCAGTACGCCGCCAATTCCCACGCCGCCGCTGAGATGCACATTTTTCCCGATCTGCGCGCACGAGCCGACGGTCGCCCAGGTATCGACCATCGTACCGCTCCCCACATAGGCGCCGATGTTTACAAAGGAAGGCATCATAATTACGCCGGATTCCAGGAAAGCGCCATAGCGGGCGACGGCAAGCGGCGCTACGCGGACGCCTTGGGCCGCAAAGTTTTTCTTCAACGGTATTTTATCGTGGAACTCGAACGGCGCACATTCGATGGTTTCCATTTTCTGTATAGGGAAATATAAGATCACCGCTTTTTTGACCCATTCGTTGACCTTCCAGCCGCCGTCGACGGAAGGCTCTGCCACGCGCAGTTTGCCCTGATCGAGCTGTTCGACGACGTCGCGGATGTGTTTTTGAGCATGCTCGTTTTGAAGGAGCTCCCGGTTTTCCCAGATTTCTTCTATAATGGTTTGTAAGGACATTTTAATTAATGGTGAATGAAAAATAGTAAATAATTTGAATAATGGGTTAAAACTAGCAAAAGTGGATTATCATCGGTCTGCCTTTTTGGATATCCAACTATAATCCGTTTTGAATAAGACCTTTTTGAGGATCCTTTTAGTTTAACCTCCCCTTAAATTGACTATTGTCCGAGACCCGGGTCAAACCTGCCTCATACGTGCAACATACACGGCTTGTATACGGCTTATATGCGGCTTATAGACGACTTAAGGGGTTGACGGGTATAAGAATAAGCGGACGTCGGAGCCGGGATTTTCGGGATAAAAGGAACCGTGCGCCTGTTATATCCACTTCCGGGTTTCGGGTCTATCGTCCCGGAGCACTTTTCAGCCCATTATTCGCATAAATAGTAGATTGTAAATGAGCAAAGTTCCGGCCGGCAAAGCCGTATTGCAGGGAGGCACGAAATCTTGCGTCTCAGCACACCCGTTTATATAGCGTCCATCCTAAAATCTAGAAAATTCTGTTTCAGACAAACAAGCGGCGCGAATATCGTTATTTTTTGGCGAGCGACGCTGCAAAAATAGGTCGACAAGCGGAAAGGTTTTCATAAAATATGGGTTGGCGGGGTATCTTTGATCGAAAATTATGAGCGTTTATGAAAATACTGGTCGTCCGGTTTTCTTCTATTGGCGATATTGTGCTGACTACGCCGGTCGTCCGGGCGCTTAAGCAGCAACTCGGCGCCGAGGTGCATTACCTGACCAAAAAAGGATTCGCAAGGATCGCGGAGTCCAACCCGTATATTGACCGCGTCTGGGCGATTGAAAAAGACCTGGCGGACGTTTTGCCGGCGCTTCAGAAAGAACAATTCGACTGCGTGGTCGACCTGCATAAAAACTGGCGGACGCTGCGGGTCAAATGGTCGCTGGGCGTAAAAAGCTATGCTTTTCAAAAGCTCAACTTTAAGAAGTGGTTATTGACGCGGCTAAAAATCAACCGGCTCCCCGACGTCCATATCGTCGACCGCTACCTGGCGGCGGTTCAACCGCTCGGCGTCCAAAACGACGGGCTTGGGCTGGATTATTTTATCCCCGAAAAAGACCGCGTCGACGTTGGCGCGCTTTCGACAGGCGTCCTGAGGTCTGGTCAATACGTTGCTTTCGCGGTCGGCGCCGCGCATTTCACTAAAAGAATTCCCGAACGTAAAATCATTGAATGGCTGGCGCGGATTGATGCGCCGGTCGCCCTTCTGGGCGGCCCTGGCGATTCTGCGGCCGGGGAACGGATAGCGGCGGCGGGCGGGCGGGTTTTTAACCTTTGCGGGCGGCTCAATTTGAACCAGTCCGCCTCGGTTATCGAGCAGGCGGGCGCCGTCGTTAGTCCCGATACGGGCTTAATGCATATTGCGGCTGCGTTTTCTAAAAAAATTTACTCCGTTTGGGGAAATACGGTTCCAGAATTTGGGATGTATCCGTATTATCCTGCCGGGATTGCCGACGAAAAATCCGTGATATTGGAAGTAAAGGGGTTGTCCTGCCGTCCGTGTTCCAAGATTGGTTTTGACGCTTGTCCGAAAGGGCATTTTAAATGTATGGAATTGCAGGTATTGCCAGAAATTACCTTCATGCATTACTAAAATTTTAAGGCATATCTCTATCTTGCGCAAGCGTAAATACGGTGATAAACGGAGTTAGTTTGTCTTCTTTACGGATGCGCAAATTTGACGCCTGAAAGGTTTTCAGCCAGCTTGCCCGGGATAAAAAGTGGAGAAAACCGACGTTGTAGGCTAAGAAATTAATCCAATTCCTGAGGTGTTCGGCAACAAAAATCTGTCCGTTGGGCTTTAGCGCTCTTCGGATCTCTTGAAAGAAAACGACCCGTTCGGCGTCGTTCCTGATCTCGTGCGCTGCGAAAATAATAAATATTTTGTCGACTGAATGATCGGATAAAGGCAGGCCGGAAGTAGCCGTTTTCAGGGTATTTGGAAAAGGCGGGTACGCTTTTCGGGCGCGTTTGATGGAAACCTCTGTATGTACGGCGGAGTTATAAAAATCTAAAACAGTTAATTTCGCATGGCTGAACTTTTGTTTTAGTAGAACGCTGGTCTCGTCAAACCCGGCATGGATGTTCGCGATATTAATATTTTCAGAATCGTCCGCAAGCCAGGCAAGTTGATAGAAACCGGACAAATCATAAATATAATAAGAAACAATCAGAGAGATGAAAACGGAAGCGGCGGCCAGCCCGATAAACAAAAAGCCGTAAAAACGATATTCGGCAGGCAAGTACTGGCAGAAAAATAATAAACCGCATAAAGCGGAGACAGTTAGAACATAGATATACCAGTTGAATCGGACGATATTCCAGAGGCCCTGAAACGGTTTTCTTACGGGCTCCATCGTTCAGTTTTTCCTTTTTTCCAATAGTAGGGAATATCCCGGATGATAAAAGCATTCGCCAACTCCGCGTTTTTGAAGCGGGGGTCGTCCAGAAATTCAAACCGGTAGCCGGCGACTTGTATGGGCTTGGGCGTCCAATTTTCCCGGACCCCTTCAACCATGAGTACCGTTTTGTTTTCGGCGTCGTACGTAAAAGTAAAGGGCAGCGGCCCGGCAAAACGCCGGGCTTCTTTCCAGTTTTTGAACGGCGAATCGATCGGCAAAGGAGGTCTTGGCTCCGATTCGTCGATCAAAAGGCTGAAACCGGACTTTTGCGATGTGATTTGCCGGAATCCCGGGCCAAACCTTTGCTGGATATCAGTTGTCGTGTATTTATAATGGGTGAACAGGTTTCCCATCCATTCCATTCTTTTACTATCTGTTTCAGACTTCAAAATATACAGTCCCCTCAACCGTTTTCCCGCCCGGTTGGTATAGCGTACAAAAATACGGTAGCCGATCAGGAAAAAATCGGAACTTAAAAATTTAGGAAATCCTTTTGGCCGCAGCTTTTTGGTTTGAACCATAGCGACGGCGACAAACGCCCATTGATCTTCGAAGACGTCTAACTCCAAACATTCCGGGATCAGGGTTTGTAATTGTTCTCTCGGAACGGCAAAGGTCAATACAATGGAACTGTCAAAATGCGCTTCAACGGCGAAGGGATGGTTTTTTAGAAAAGCGAGCATATTATTTTGCTTAAGCCTTTTTTCTATCTAACAAAAATGCATTGTAATAGATCACAAGAATAAATATCAGCGCAAAGAGCGCGTTCCATCTTCCCCACAGCAGTAAATCGGACGCCAAGAAAAATTCAAGCGCATTCATGACTGCTATGATGGTTATTTGGGTAATTGCATTCAATCTAACCGAAAATTTGCTGAATATCCAGACCGCCATGACGATTTCGGCTAGCCCGATGGCTTTTGTAAATATGAAAGCATAGTCGTCGCCTAATATCCGGGCGACAATTTCCTGGTGGCGGGGAACCAGATTAAATATTTTGCAGAACAGGCCGTTGGCCAGCCAGACTATCGCGATTAAATAGGTTATGCTGTTTTTTTTGAGTCGATTCATTTGATTTTGGAAAATCTTTTTCAAGTTGATTTTATAAGGCGTCAAAATCTTGAAACTTATTTTCAAAGTTACCAATAGAAAATAGCCCAAAGACATACGAATCCGCTGGATTCGCCAGAAGATAACTCTAATCGCGCCGGTTACAAATATGCGAATCCGCTGGATTCGTTAAAAATGGCGCTATTGACTTCTCATTTTTGAATTCATAGAAAAAGGAATGTACAATCGTCAAGCCCGCTCTAAAACCCTCTGCCGCCGAACCTTCCGATCCTTAAACAGTACAATTTCCTCGCCCAGCAACCCCCGCAAAACCACCGAAGCACACACCCCGCCAAAAGCGGCCGGCAGATAAGAGATCGTTCCGTAGGCCGATTTTTTATAGTTGGAGCCGTCGGTCATCATTAGTGAATCCGGCGCGTAGGGTTCGTCGGAAAAAACCGTCGTCAGATTGGCTCGAATATCGGGGTCTTTGATTCGCTTGCGGATCATCAGCGCAAAATGGCAAATTTTGGTATCGACCAATTTAGCGACCTTAATTTTAGTCGGGTCCATTTTGCCGCCCGCGCCCATCGAGCTAACAATCGGAAGACCGCGCTCAAAAGCGGCATTGATCAAATAGATTTTAGGCGTCAGGCTGTCGATGGCGTCGACCACGTAATCGTAATGGTCGTCGCAGATCTCCGCCGCTTTTTCCGGCGAGAGGAATTCTTTTCGAATGGACAGTTTCAGGTCGGGGTTAATGTCAAGGAGGCGGGCGCCCATCAGGTCGGCTTTCGACTGACCGTGGGTAGAACTCAACGCGGGAAGCTGGCGGTTGCGGTTGCTCGGGTCCACCACGTCGCCGTCGACGATGGTCATGGCGCCCACGCCGGCGCGGCAAATAAACTCCGCCGCAAAGGAACCAACGCCGCCCAAGCCGACTATTAATACGCGGGAATTTTTGAGGGTTTGCACTTTTTCAGCGCCCACCAGCAAAGCGGTGCGACTTAGCCACATTTCTTGAAATGATGAATGATAAATGATAAAATATTTCACTATATCTACCTGAAACCACATAGCGGGCGTTAGGCGATAAATTCTTTATCCTCATTAAAGGGTTAGGGGGAGAAATAATTAATTTAAATATTGTCTGCCTGATCAAACAGGCGCGTAAAATTACGACGAATGATCGACTTCAATTGATTTATTTCTATATTTAAAAGTGCGACTGCCTGTAAATAAATATCCTCAATCTTCATGCCGCTATCGTCGGTTTCGAGGAATAAGCGGTCGGTCGGAATAACGAAAATTGCCTGGGCGGCGTTGGAGCCGGATCGAAGGAGCGCGGCGCCGAGGGTTATATAAAAACCGGCGTCCAGAAGCGAGCGCAGAATCTGTAGGTTATTATTAAAACCGTGGATTATGAGCGGGACGGCGGGCGACAACTTTTTCTTTAGCCTGATGAGTTCCGGGAACGCTTTGACGCAATGAAGCACGACGGGTTTGCGAATCTGCTCCGCCAAACGAATTTGACGTTCCAAGGCGAATATTTGGGTTTCTACAGACGCTCCCCTTAGCCGGTCTAACCCGCATTCGCCAACGGCCTTTAAATTCGGATCAGCGACGAGCGTTTCCAAAAGGCGGAGGTCGTCTTCCAGGTTGTCTTTAATAAGGAACCACGGATGCAAGCCTACGGAAAAGTAATTTTTTTCCGGCTTTGCCAGCCAGTCCGGCTGCGCGAGGCTGAGGATGGAAACAACGCCGGGCTGCGAATAGCGGCGGTGGGTATGTATATCGTAAAATATAAGGCTGTCTTCCGGACCGGCGTCCGGCTTAATAAGCGGCGACAAGTTCGGGTTGTTGAACGGCGGCGGTTGTTCCGTCGCTCAGTTCTTTGATAGCCAGCCAAGCCATCAGGCCGACGCCCAGTTCTAAGCTGCTTTCTTCTATATTGAACGTGGCGGTATGGAGGCCGGAAACGATTCCTTTAGCTTTATTTCCCGTTCCAAGACGGTAAAAACAGGCGGGAATTTCCTGCGAATAGTAGGCAAAATCTTCGGAGGTCATGCGCAGCGGCAGGTCCACCACATTTTCGGAGCCGCAATATTCGATCATCCAGCCTTTCACTTTTTTCGTTAGCGCTTCATCGTTGTTCAATACCGGGTAGCCGTGTTCGATGCGGAAAACGCAGGTTCCGCCCATGCTTTCGGCCATTCCTTCGGCCAATTTTTTCATGCGTTGCAGCGCTTCCCTGCGCCAGTTTTCGTCGAGGGTGCGGAAGGTGCCTTCCATTTTCACTTCGCCGGGGATGACGTTGGTAGCGCCGCCGGTCGAATTGATTTTGCCGATGGTCAACACGGACGGCATGGTCGGGCTCGCCTGACGGCTAACGATTTGCTGGAGCGCCGTAATGATGTGCGCGGAGATCAGTACGGGGTCGACACATTCGTCAGGCGTGGCGCCGTGCCCGCCTTTCCCTTGAACGTTGATATAAATTTCGTCCGAAGAAGCCATATAAATTCCCGGTTTCAAGCCGACTTTCCCGGCTTCCAACGGCGGATGCACATGCTGACCGATGATGGACGTCGGCGCGGGATTCTTTAAAACCCCTTCCTTAATCATGATACTGGCCCCGCCCGGCGTTTTTTCCTCGCCCGGTTGAAAGATCAGTTTAATGGTTCCTTCAAATTCGCCTTTCAGTTCGTTCAGGATGCGCGCGGCGGTGAGGAGGCTCGACGTGTGCGCGTCGTGTCCGCAGGCATGCATAACGCCCGCGACGGTCGATTTATAAGGCAGATCATTGAGTTCCTGGATGGGCAGCGCGTCCATATCGGCGCGCAGGGCGATGATTTTTTTTGACGGATTCCTGCCTTTGATCAGACCAACCACGCCGTTTTGAGCGACGCCGTGCTGATAAGGAATATGGTATTCGGCGAGTTTGGAGGCGACCAGTTTTCCCGTTTTCACTTCTTCAAAAGACAGTTCGGGATGTTGATGGATAAATCGCCGGAGTTCGATGGCGTCGGGAAGATACGCTTGGGCCAGCGCTTTTATTTTGCTTTCGAGCATGGAATCTAATTATACCGTAAAAGTACGAAGAAAAATGCTTTTGGTTCGTTTAAAACGAAGCATTCCTTCAGAACGTCCAATATTTCAGCCATTTTTTTGTAAAAAATTATGATTCGGCAGTTTTTATCGTTTATTAAACCGGACTCCCGGAATAAAAAAGCGGCCTGAATATTCAGGCCGCTTTTTTATTTTAAAATAAATTTAGTTCTAATCGGCAAATTGCGCGCTTCGTTTATTTTAATTACAGGCCGCCGCAGGCGCCAATCCCTCCTTATCAAAACTCAACGCCGGCTGACCGGCGGCATTGAACGTAACGATCCAGATACTGTCAAAATCCTCGCCTTTCCATTTCGGAAAATTACTCAGACCCAACGCCTGGGCGATCGGCATAATGTTTTTATGTTCCCAGACCAGCAAAACCGTCCCCCGGCGCTTTTTAACGTCGGCGGCCAGGCCCGTTGCGTTGGTTTCGTCGAATAAGGTATTGACGGCAAGTTGATATTTGACCGCCAGCGGCGTGATGGTTTGGAACATCCGCGCATGGTGGGTGGAAGAATCATTTTTTAAAGACGGCACATACGCAAAATCCGGTTTGCCAAACTTTTTGACCACCATATCGGGCAGCGCCAGCGACCGGTTAAATCCCTGGCAGGACAGGTTCTCGCCGGTATCGTATTTTTCGCCGTGCCTTAAAATGACAATTTTTAGTTTCGTCAGATCGGACGCGGGCTGCTGGCAGGAAGCGAGAAAAGGAATCCATGCCGTCAAGGCAAAAATTCTGTACATACTGACCGGTTTAACGTTAATTTTCATGATTACTTAAATTATAAAATGAAAGAAAGAAGCGCATTTTTATTGCCCTACCGGCGCTTTCCCGTTCTCTACAATAGCCACTTCCACCGGTTTGGTAGCTTCGATCAATTGCTCGGCATATAGCATCATTTGATGATGCGCTTCGTCCGGCGGAATTGCTTTAGCAAACTTAGCAAGGTCCGAGGTTTCCAATAATTCCTGTAAATGGTCAGTCTGAGTTTGGCTAAACCCAAGTTTCTTAACTTGGTTCATCACGTCGCCGGTGACGGATTCGAGCGCCGGCGTTTTATAGCGGCCTTCGAGGTATTCCCGGATAATATAACTTAGTTCCGAGTGATATTCTTTGATTTTGCCCTCGCTCAACAGGGTGGAACGCTTTAACTCGGCCAGTTTTAGGGCAGCCAGAATATGGGGCGGATGGTTTGCCTTTTTGGAGACGGGCGGTTTTAGTTTTTTGCGCCCCCGGTTAAAGAACCAGATTCCGCCGATCAGGACGGCAAGTGCAGCCAGACCCGCAAAAATATAAGGCAGCGCGTCCTGCCATTGGAAGGGCTCGCGCACGACGTCTTTGATGGGCGCAACCACCTGGGTGGTATCGGCGCCCGCCGGCAAATTGACGCGGAAAGTCGCGCGCGACGTGAGCGCGACGCCTTTTTGGGACGCCCGCTCGTATGAAACGCGGAGGGGCGGAACAGCGTAAAACCCGCTGTCCCACACCGTGAACGTGATATCGCGCCGCCAGAACCGGTTTCCTTTATCGTTGATCTGCTCCCAGACGCCTTTGCTCAGAATCTCTACATTTTTGGTACTATCCAACGGCGTGGTTTCCACCAAGCTCATCGTGGCGCCAATATCGGACGTCGTGAGATGAAGTTTCATCTGGTCGCCGATGAGCATTTTGCCGCTGTCCAGCGCGGCCTCCACCGTCGTTTGAGCGTTTATTTTTGCGAGCGAAATGATCGCGAAGAAAGAAATGAAAAAATATTTTATCATATTTAGACTCGCTTTTGAAAAAAGCGCATCAGCGCGTTCACGTAAGGCTCGTTGGTGCGGACGTTCATTACGTCGGCGCCCGACCGCGCGAAGGTGGTTTTGAAAAAATTGAGGTTGTCTTTATACCATTCGGAATAACGCCGGCGAATCATTTGGTCGTCGGTATCTATCCAGATACCCGCTCCTGTTTCCGCGTCTACGGCACGCATCAAACCCACCGGCGGAAGCTCCTCTTCGCGCGGATCGACCACGTGGACGCCTACGATGTCATGGCGACGGGCGGCAATGCGCAGCGCGTCGGTATAATCGCGCGACATGAAATCAGAAAGAATAAAGCAAATGCTCCGTTTTTTGATGATGTTGTTCAGGTACTCCAATCCTTTGCCGATATTCGTCCCCTTTCCGGAAGGCTCGAAATCCAGCAACTCGCGGATGATGCGGAGGATGTGCGAACGGCCTTTTTTGGGCGGGATAAATTTCTCTACCGTGTTGGTAAAAAAGATCATGCCTACCTTGTCGTTGTTGGAGATAGCCGAGAAAGCCAGCGCCGCACTGATCTCTGTCATCAGTTCGTTCTTGAACTGCGTCGCCGTCCCAAAAAAAGCGGAACGGCTCATATCAACCAGTAGCATCATGGTCAGTTCGCGTTCTTCTTCAAACATTTTGACGTAGGGGACGCCTGCCCGCGCGGTGACGTTCCAATCAATATTGCGCACGTCGTCGCCGTAATTATACGCGCGCACTTCGCTGAACGACATTCCGCGACCTTTGAACGCGCTATGGTACTGACCGGAAAGAATATTTGCGGATAATCCTTTGGTCTTGATTTCTATTTTGCGGACTTTCTTCAGTAATTCGGAGGTCTCCATAATTTTTCGACTCTTAGCTATCAGCTATTAGCCGATAGCTTTTATAAGGATATTCAACAATTTGCTAAAAAGAGGCGCTGTTATAAAATTTTACCGTCTGTTTATGAAAACTTGACGCTGACGGCTAACATGGTTGGCGGCTTATTTATAAACGCGAAAACGGAAAATTGTTGTAATAGCGTAGCTGGAATTTTTGCTTACGGGAGCGGAGCGTTCTTTTCATTTAATAAATGTGTGGCCGGCAATTCCGGCAAACCGATATAACTTACTTTCCAGTCGGCGCTTTCTGCCAGGGCGCTTACAATTTCGAGCATTTTATTGCCCTGCACGGCGGCGGATTCCAGCAAACCGCTATTTTCGGCATGCGCGCGGATAAATTCTTTGGCGCG
>JBBRMZ010000072.1:0-20933 GCA_038230555.1 Chitinophagales bacterium | reverse complement strand
GTTAAAAACCTGGACGGAGGATTTTGTGGACGAGGATACGGGCGAGGTTGTTACGATCGAGCGAAACGAAATTATTTTAGAACGCGACGTTGTGCTGGACGAGAATAACATCGAGCTGGTGCTGGAATCTAACGTGGATACCATCATTTTACAGAAAGAGGACGTAGAAGAAGATTACTCTATTATATACAATACGTTGCAGAAAGACCCGACGAGTTCAGAGATCGAGGCGGTGCAATATATTTACCGGCAATTAAGAGGTACTGATCCGCCGGACGACGAGACGGCGCGCGGTATCATCGACAAATTATTCTTTTCGGATAAAAGGTATAACCTGGGCGAAGTAGGCCGGTACAAGATCAACCGTAAGCTGGATCTGGACATGGCCGATAAAACGCTGGTGTTAACGAAAGAGGATATCATCAGTATTGTCAAATACCTGGTGAGTTTGATGAACCAGAAAGCGGAGATCGACGATATTGATCACCTGAGCAATCGCCGCGTCCGTTCGGTCGGAGAACAATTATACGCGCAGTTCGGAGTAGGACTTGCCAGGATGGCGAGAACGATCCGCGAACGGATGAATGTGCGGGATAACGAAGTGTTTACGCCGATAGATCTGATCAACGCGCGGACATTATCTTCCGTGATTAACTCTTTCTTTGGAACGAGCCAGTTATCTCAGTTTTTAGATCAAACAAATCCGTTATCGGAGATTACGCATAAAAGAAGGATTTCGGCTTTAGGGCCCGGCGGTTTGAGCCGCGAGCGCGCTGGTTTCGAGGTTCGCGACGTACATTATTCGCATTACGGACGTCTTTGTACGATTGAAACGCCGGAAGGCCCCAATATCGGTCTGATTTCCACGCTTTGCGTTCATGCGAAGATCAATAAAATGGGCTTTCTGGAGACGCCTTACCGCAAAGTGATCGGCGGGATGGTGACTACTGAAGTAGAGTTCCTTTCCGCCGAAAGCGAGGATTATAAAAAAGTAGCGCAGGCAAATACAAAGATCGATGAAAAAGGCGCATTCCTGGAAGAAAGGGTAAAAGGCCGTGAGCATGGAGAATTCCCAATTTTAACGCCGGAAGAAACCGAATATATGGACGTTGCACCCAACCAAATCGTTGGGGTATCCGCTTCCCTTATACCGTTTTTGGAAAACGACGACGCAAACCGCGCTTTGATGGGTTCCAACATGCAACGTCAGGCAGTGCCTTTGCTGAAACCAAGCGCGCCGATCGTTGGCACAGGTTTGGAAGGCAAAGTAGCGCGCGACAGCCGGATGTTGTTTAATGCCGAAAGCGACGGATATGTGGAATATGTAGACTCAACGGAGATCGTTATCCGGTACGACCGGACGGAAGAAGACCAATTGGTTTCTTTTGAAGACAGCCGCAGAACTTATACGCTGACAAAATTCCTCCGCACTAACCAAGAGACCTGCGTCAATCTGAAACCGATCGTTCGCAAAGGAGACCGGGTAGTAAAAGGACAAATTTTGTGCGATGGATACGCAACCGAGAAAGGAGAATTGGCTTTGGGCCAGAACCTGAAAGTGGCTTTCATGCCCTGGAAAGGCTACAATTTTGAAGACGCCATTGTGCTTTCAGAAAGGGTGGTTCGCGAAGATATTTTCACTTCGCTCCATATTGAACATTTTGAGCTCGACGTGCGGGATACCAAACTGGGCGAGGAAGAATTGACCAACGACATACCCAACGTGAGCGAGGACGCGACTAAAGACCTGGATGAAAATGGTATTATCCGCGTTGGCGCATGGGTAAACGAAGGCGATATTTTAATCGGTAAAATCACGCCAAAAGGCGAGTCCGACCCAACGCCGGAAGAGAAACTTTTGCGCGCTATATTTGGCGACAAGGCCGGCGACGTAAAAGACGCATCCTTGAAAGCGCCGCCGTCGACGCAGGGGATCATCATTGACAAACAATTGTTTGCCCGCGCGAAGAAGGATAAGTTACAGAAATCGAAAGAAGACGACGATCTAAAACGCCTCGACAGCCAGCACGCAATTGCGTTGAACGAGTTGAAGACCATCCTGGTTGATAAAATGACCATGTTGATCAAAGACCGGATTTCAGAGGGCGTTAAAACGATCTATAACGAATCCGTCGTGCCAAAAGGCGCGAAGTTTACACAGGCGATGTTGAGGGATTTAGATTATTCTTCAATCGACTACGCAAACTGGACGAACGATACGCATCTGAATTCATTGATCTCCAGGCTGTTGCACAACTACACTATTAAGGTCAACGAAGAGATCGGACGTTTTAAAAGAGAAAAATTCAATATCAGCATCGGGGACGAATTGCCGGCTGGCGTTTTGAAACTGGCTAAAGTGTACCTTGCTAAAAAGCGTAAACTTAAAGTCGGAGATAAACTCGCGGGCAGACACGGGAATAAAGGAATCGTTTCCAGGATCGTTCGAGTAGAAGACATGCCCTTTTTAGAAGACGGAACCGCCGTTGATATTGTATTGAACCCTTTGGGCGTTCCTTCTCGGATGAACCTGGGGCAGATCTTTGAAACGGTGTTAGGCTGGGCAGGCGAGAAATTAGGGATTAAATTCGCTACCCCGATCTTTGACGGAGCTAAAGCGCACGAGATCAGCGAGTGGATACAAAAAACCGGCTTGCCGGAATTGGGTCAAACCTATTTGCAGGATGGAGAAACGGGCGACCGCTTTCACCAAAAAGCGACGGTAGGAGTCATCTATATGTTGAAACTTTCGCACATGGTTGACGACAAATTGCACGCCCGCTCTATCGGACCGTACTCTTTAATCACGCAGCAACCTTTGGGCGGTAAAGCGCAATTCGGAGGTCAACGTTTTGGAGAGATGGAAGTTTGGGCGCTCGAAGCTTTTGGAGCCTCGAACATATTACAGGAGTTGCTGACCATTAAGTCGGACGATATCGTTGGACGGGCTAAAGCCTACGAGGCAATCGTGAAGGGCGACAATCTGCCGGAACCGAATATCCCGGAATCCTTCAACGTGTTAGTACATGAACTTAGAGGATTAGCCTTGGACGTAAAATTTGAATGATGAATTCATAATTAATAATTAAGAACTTATGTCGTTGAAAAAAGGTAATAATATAGGCAATCTCAAGTCAAACGCTTCCTTTGACTCGATTACCATCAGTCTGGCTTCGCCGGACGAAATTTTGGAGCGTTCTTATGGAGAGGTGTTAAAACCTGAAACAATCAATTACCGATCCTATAAACCGGAGCGGGACGGGTTGTTTTGCGAGCGTATTTTTGGGCCGGTAAAGGATTATGAATGTTATTGCGGGAAGTATAAAAGAATCCGGTATAAGGGCATCGTTTGCGATCGTTGCGGCGTCGAGGTAACGGAAAAGAAAGTGCGTCGCGAACGGATGGGCCATATCAAATTGGTTGTTCCGGTGGTGCATATCTGGTTTTTCCGTTCATTGCCTAACAAGATCGGTTATCTACTGGGTCTTTCTTCCAAAAAATTGGAGTCGATTATTTATTACGAACGCTATGTCATCTGTAATCCAGGCGTAAAAGGAGCGGACGGTTTGAATAAATATGACCTGATGACGGAAGAAGAATACCTGGAAGCGATTGATTCTTTGCCGAAAGAACAGCAGTCGATGGACGACAAACATCCCGATAAGTTTGTCGCTAAAATGGGTGCCGAGGCTGTACTCGATTTATTGTCCCGCCTGGAACTGGATCAGTTATCTTATGACCTTAGAAATATGGCCTCCAACGAGGCGTCGCAACAACGCAAATCAGAGGCGTTGAAACGGTTGCGCGTAGTGGAAGCGTTCCGCGAAGGCATGACGGTTAAAGAAAACAAACCGGAATGGATGGTGATCCAATACCTGCCAGTGGTTCCGCCTGAACTGCGCCCGTTAGTTCCTTTGGACGGCGGTCGTTTTGCCAGTTCGGATTTGAACGATCTGTATCGCCGCGTAATTATTCGTAATAACCGTTTAAAAAGGTTATTGGAAATCAAAGCGCCGGAGGTGATCTTGCGGAATGAAAAACGCATGTTACAGGAAGCGGTGGATTCGTTGTTTGACAACTCGCGTAAATCCAATGCCGTTAAAGCGGAAGGCGGTCGCGCGTTGAAATCATTGAGCGATATCCTGAAAGGCAAGCAAGGCCGTTTCCGTCAAAACTTATTGGGTAAACGGGTAGATTATTCAGGACGCTCGGTGATCGTGGTCGGGCCTACGCAACGTTTGCACGAGTGCGGTTTGCCTAAACAAATGGCGGCGGAGCTGTTCAAGCCGTTCATTATCCGAAAACTGATCGAGCGAGGTATTGTTAAAACAGTCAAATCCGCCAAAAAATTGGTCGACCGCAAAGACCCGGTTATTTGGGAAATTTTAGAGAATATATTAAAAGGCCACCCGGTTCTGTTGAACCGTGCGCCGACGCTGCACCGTTTATCTATCCAGGCTTTTCAGCCCCGGTTGATTGAAGGAAAGGCTATACAATTGCACCCGCTCGTTTGCGGCGCGTTCAACGCGGATTTTGACGGCGACCAGATGGCGGTACACGTTCCGTTGAGCCATGCGGCTATTTTGGAAGCGCAAATTTTGATGTTGGCGTCGCACAATATATTAAATCCGCAGGACGGTTCTCCGGTGACGCTACCTTCGCAGGATATGGTTTTGGGTTTATATTACCTGACCAAAGAGAAAAAATCCATGCCGGATTCTATTGTAAAAGGAGAAGGTAAGATTTTCTATTCTGCGGAAGAAGTCATTATCGCCCACAATGAAGACAGGGTAGATCTGCACGCCGGCATTAAAGTCAGGGCGCGCGTAGAAGAAAACGGCAAACTGGTTACCCGTTTGATAGAAACTACGGTTGGACGGACTATTTTGAACGAGGTAGTTCCGGAAGCGGTTCCTTTTATCAATATATTATTGACCAAAAAGAACTTAAAAGCGGTCATTAGCGATATTATTCGCCGCACCAACTTTTATGTAACGGCTAATTTCTTGGACGATATCAAGGAATTAGGCTTCTACTGGTCGTTTAAAGGGGGCTTGTCGTTTAACTTAGGAGATTTGATTACGCCGACCATCAAAGAGCAAACTTTGCTGGACGCGCAGGCGGAGATCGACGAAGTAGTTGAAAGTTATAATATGGGTTTAATTACCAATAACGAACGTTACAACCAGGTCATCGATAAATGGACGTTTGCGGATAACCGAATCACGGAATCGTTGATGAAAGAATTGTCCCAGCACAAGCAGGGTTTTAATTCCGTATTCATGATGCTCGATTCGGGCGCGCGCGGTTCCAAAGCGCAGATCAAGCAGTTATGCGGAATGCGCGGACTAATGGCAAAACCGAGAAAATCGGGCGACACGGGCGGCGCGATTATTGAAAACCCGATCCTGTCGAATTTCATTAGCGGGTTATCGGTATTGGAATATTTCCTTTCGACGCACGGAGCGCGAAAAGGTTTGGCGGATACGGCGTTAAAAACTGCCGACGCCGGTTATTTGACCCGCCGTCTGGTCGACGTTTCCCAGGACGTGGTGATCCGGGAGGAAGATTGCGCTACGTTAAGGGGCATTCCAACCACCGCTTTTAAAGAAAACGAGAAGATTATCGAGCCTTTGCATGGAAGAATTCGGGGACGCTATACGCTACACGATTTATTCCACCCGGAAACGGACGAACTGCTCTTGGCCGCCGCCGAATTTATTTCCGACGATATAGCGGTTAAGATCGAAAAAGCGGGCATCGAGGAAGTTACTATCCGTTCCGTGCTCACCTGCGAAACCAAACGCGGCGTATGTAACAAATGTTACGGTAGGAACCTCGCTACCGGCCGGATTGCAGAAAAAGGCGACGCGGTAGGTATCATTGCCGCCCAATCTATCGGAGAACCGGGAACACAGTTGACGTTGAGAACCTTTCACGTGGGCGGTATCGCTTCCGTCACGAAACAGGAATCTGAACTGATTGCCAAGGTCAACGGTAAGATTGAGTTTGACGAGATCAATACCGTTGAAAATACCGAGAACGATGGAAAGAAAACCGATATCATTATGTCGCGTACGGGCGAGTTGAGGATCATTGATCCGAAAACGGGAAAAATTTTAACTTCTAATAACGTTAGCTACGGCGCCTCGATTTTTGTAAAAGAAGGCGACGAAGTAAAAAGAGGGGATAAAATTGCCGAATGGGATCCGTTCAACGCGGTGATTGTATCAGATCACACGGGCATGGTTCAATTTGACTCGATTGAGGAAGGCGTTACTTACCGTTTGGAAAGAGACGATCAGACGGGCTTCTCCGAGAAGGTTATTATTGAATCTAAAAATAAGCGTAAAATTCCGATCATCCATTTGATGAATAAGGACGGCGAGATCTTAAAATCTTACACCCTTCCGGTGGGCGCTTATATTTCGATCGAGGATAAACAAATGATCAGCGCAGGTCAGAAGATCGTTAAGATTCCAAGAAAACTGGGTAAGATCCAGGATATTACGGGCGGTCTGCCGCGCGTAACAGAGTTGTTTGAAGGACGAAATCCTTCCAACCCGGCTGTTGTTTCTGAGATTGACGGCGAGGTCATTTTGGGTAAAATAAAACGCGGAAATCGCGAAATTTCGGTTAAATCGAAAGACGGCCAGGAACGTAAATATTTGATCGGCTTATCCAAACACATCCTAGTGCAGGACGGGGATTTTGTTCGCGCGGGAACGCCGCTATCGGATGGAACCATTGCGCCGCGAGATATTTTAGCAATTAAAGGTCCGCACGCCGTTCAGCAATATTTGGTTAACGGTATCCAGGAAGTTTATCGTTCGCAAGGTATCGCCATCAACGATAAACATATTGAGGTCATTGTTCGTCAAATGATGCGCCGCGTTGAAATTGTCGATCCGGGCGATACGACTTTCCTCGAAGGAGAAGCGGCCGAAAAATACGAATTCCTGGAGCAGAACGACTGGATTTACGATAAAAAATTCATCACGAATCCTGGCGAATCCAACCGTCTGAAACCTGGACAATTGGTGACGCTTCGTCAGTTGCGGGAAGAAAACTCTTACTTGAAAAGAAACGATAAAAAATTGGTTGAATACCGCGACGCGGTGGCCGCCACTTCGATGTCGTTGCTGCTGGGTATTACCAAATCTTCTCTCGGCACGGAAAGCTGGATATCTGCGGCTTCTTTCCAGGAAACCACCAAAGTTCTGAGTACGGCAGCCATTGCCGCTAAAAAGGACGGACTGATGGGATTGAAAGAGAACGTCATCGTGGGTAAACGGATTCCAGCCGGAACGGGCTTGCGCGAATTTCGCAACCTATATGTCACCACCAAATCCGCTTACGAAAGCAATAAAACGAAAGGGATTTTGGACGAGCTAGATATGGATTACCAGGAGGAGTTTGTCGAAGATGAAAACGAACTTTGAAAAGCTATCAGCTTTGAACTATTAGCCGTCAGCTATGAAGTTTAATAACTGACATATTTAATGATAATTTAAAGCGCCTCGCAGTACTGCGGGGCGCTTTTTTTATTTGCCATAACTGGAATATTTTTTTGAATAACTATTAACGTTTACTTTTACGGGTTTTTAAAATAGAAAATAAATATCTATTGAAATCCGTGTTAAAAAATATTTATATGAGAAAGTTAAACAGCTTTACTTTTATATCCCTAAACGGTTATTATAAAGGATACAACGAAGATATTGGGTGGCACAGGCATGGGACGGAAGAAAATGAGTTTTCGCAGGAAAGCATAAAAGAGGAGACTATTTTGTTGTTCGGGAGAGTAACCTATCAAATGATGGCTTATTATTGGCCGTCGTCGATGGCCTTGCAAAACGATCCGGTTGTGGCGGCGGGAATGAACCAGTCGGAAAAAAATGTGTTTTCCAAAACATTGACGAAGGTAGAGTGGAATAATACGCGGATCGTCAAAGACAATATGATTGAAGAAATGCGCGCGCTGAAGGAGACGCCGGGGAAAGACCTAACACTGTTGGGGAGCGGAGCGATTTTAACCCAGTTTGCAGAACACGGGTTGATTGATACTTATCAAATCATGCTGGATCCGGTCGCTATCGGAGGCGGGACGCCGGAATTTAAAGATTTACAGGGTAAACTGGACCTAAAACTCGTTGACAGCAGGGTATTCAAAAGCGGAGTGGTATTGCTGACTTATGAACCTCTAAAGAAATGAAAAATTATACTATCATTCCAGCGAATAGCGCCGACCTGGAATTTATTTATTCGCTGTTTGAACATGCTCTCGCTTACCAGAAAAGAAACAACTATCCGGTGTGGAATGGTTTTGATAAGGAGGTATTGATCCACGACTGTTCCGAAGGACGACTAATGAAACTCGTCATGGACGACGAAATAGCCTGTATTTTCAGCATTTGTAATAGCGATCCGATCATTTGGGGAGCAAAAGGAGAGGGCGACGCTATTTTTTTGCATCGGATAGTCGTTAATCCGGCATATAAAGGGCAAAAGCATGTGGAAAAAATTCTGAATTGGACGATTGCATTGGCCCGGCAAAAGAAAATGTCTTTTATCCGGATGGATACTTGGGCGGAGAATCCAAATATTATAGAATATTACAAAAGTTTTGGCTTTCAATATTTAGGGGATATTCGGACGCCAGATAGTCAGGAACTCGCAGTTCAGCAAAGAAATTTGAATTTGGCTTTGCTAGAATACCCATTGATTTGAAACTACCTGGCGCCCCACAAACTGTCGGCAAATTTTTATCCTTCGCTCCAGTTATTCATATTATTGGCGGGCATACATCCGATAAACGTACCAGGGATCGGATCATACACCAAGACCTCTTTGATGATTTTGTCGGAAGTGAAATAAGCGGCGAGGGTTAAATTCTTCATTTTCCTGAAAAAAGTGATCGGCTCCGGCTTTTCGACCAATACGATGCCCCAGAGATTGGGCGGAAATTTAGGGGATTCGGCGTCGAGTTTGGTCAATATGGCTTCCCTTTGTTTTTGGTCGCAATCCACAAAGAACTTCCCGTAAGCGGATTTGCAGCGGTCGTCGACGTCATCAACGCCCTTCAGAAAGGATTTTTGATCCTCTTCGGTAAATAACTCTTTGAGCGATTTATCAATGAACTGGGGTACGCCCAATTCTTTTGCCCCCGGCGTAGTCGTTTTCGGGCAGATTGTCTCCGCCATTTCTGCAATCGTATTTGCCTGATTCGGGGAGAGGAATACGGGTTTCCAGCCTAAATTAGCGGCGGCGCTTGCTTTCGCTTCGTTTCTACAGGAAATGATCATATCTGACATGGCGCCTGCGGAAACTGCATAGCCGAAAAGTAGCGCGCAATTTTTTATATAATCTCTGCGATTCATGATGTTATATATTTTTTCTTTTTAGTTCTTCCACGACAAAATTTACGGCCCGCGCGGTTAAAGCCATGTAAGTAATAGACGGGTTAACGCAATTGGCGGACGTCATAGCCGCGCCGTCCGTGACAAAGACATTTGAGATGGCGTGGATCTGATTGTGCGCGTTAAGAACGGATGTCTTGGGGTCTTTGCCCATCCGGGCGGTACCCATTTCGTGCACGCCATTGCCTAAGCCGCCTACGTTATCAAAACCTTTAATGTTTTTAAAACCCGCTTTTTCGAGCATTTCTGCGGCGTCCATCTGCATTTGTTTCCGCATTTTCCATTCGTTGTCTTTTAAACCAGCGTTGAAGACCAACTGCGGAATACCCCATTTATCGGTTTTATCTTTACTAAGCGATACCTGATTTTCATGATAGGGGAGGACTTCTCCAAAACCCATTAACCCCATTCCCCAACCACCCGGTTTCATCAGGCCGTCTTTGAATGCAGCGCCAACCCCCACCTCGTCATTTCCACGTCCCCAACTAGCGCGTCCGGCTCCGGCACCCTGGTAATCGTATCCGCGCAGAAAATTCGTATTTTTTGAGCCTTCATCAATATTGACAAATTTAGGTATGAAAATACCGGTTGGGCGACGACCTTTATAATATTGATCTTCCATACCGTCAAAATCGCCCATGGCCCCTACATGATAATGATGGTCCATGAGGTTATGCCCTAACTCGCCGCTGTCGTTACCCATACCATTTGGAAAACGGGCGCTCGTAGAATTCAACAGAATTTGGGTCGAGCCCAGCGTAGAAGCGCAAACAAAAATGACTTTGGCATAAAACTCTGTTTCCTTCATGGTTTCCGAATCCAGTACCTTGACGCCCGTGGCTTTCTGCGTTTTCTCATCAAAAATAATGGAATGAACGATCGAATTAGGACGAATAAAAAATTTCCCGGTCATATTGGCAGCCGGTAAAGTAGCAGCGTTGGAGCTAAAATAAGCTCCATACGGGCAACCGCGCGAACAGCGATTGCGATACTGACAGCGACCCCGTCCAAGTTTCAAATGTTGCGGTTGCGGTTCGGTCAAATGAGCTACCCTTCCAATGGTCACGTACCTGTTTTTATATTTTGATTCAATCTCCGATCTAAAGTGTTTTTCTAAGCAGTTCATCTCCATAGGAGGCAAAAATTCGCCGTCCGGGAGATGCGGCAACCCGCGCTTTTCTCCGCTGACGCCGACAAATTTTTCCACATACGAATACCAGGGCGCAATATCCTTATATCTAATGGGCCAGTCGATGGCGATTCCTTCGCGGGCGTTGGCTTCAAAATCATGGTCGGCCCAGCGATACACCTGCTTTCCCCATGTAATGGAGCGTCCGCCCACCTGGTTGCCCCGGATCCAGTCAAAGCGGTTGGTTTCTTCGTAAGGATTGTCGAGGTCGTTGGTGAAAAAGTGTTTAGTTGATTCGCCGATAAACCCGCTTCTCAGTTGGATATGGTATTTTTTTACTTCGTCGGGCGTCAATCCTTCCCGATGCTCCATATCGGAGACGTCCTGCATCATGGTCGGATAATCTTCAATATGATTTACCATCCGGCCTTTCTCAAGTACGAGCGTTTGGAGTCCTTTTTCCGTTAGTTCTTTCGCCGCCCAGCCCCCGCTCATGCCGGACCCAATAACAATGGCGTCGTAGGTATTACTTTCTTTGAGTTTCGTATTTAAATTAGCCATAAAAAGAAGATGTTAAATGAAGACCCGCTATTGAGCAGTACGGCTCAAATTTACTTATTTTTATTTAGAAGACAGGGAGTAGTTTAAGTTCAATAATTTTCAAGATAAAAACTTTATAAGCGCTATAATAAAATACCTATTGTTTTTAACCTTTACGCTCGCTTTGATTACGTGTATTGAGGGATAGGTTCTTTTGGTCGTTTTGGAGATTCGTCCCAAAACGACCAAAAGAACCCTTTTCCGGGCTAAAATATGCTAATGGATATTTTTATTATATTAAATTGCGCAAAAAAAAGCAGGAAGCGTACGCTTCCTGCCTCAACCCTATGAGAAAAAGAACACTATAAATTAGTTATAAGTTATGACTGCAAAACCTTAAATTTCGTCAAAGCGGTATAGTTCGAGGCCGTTGATGATTTTGACGAGTTTATCGGCATAATGCGGGTCGGTAGCGTAACCGGCTTTTTGAAGACCCTTTGTCCAGCCGACGTAATCTTTTTTACTTAAATACTGAAGCGGTTTGTAACGTTCCTGGAGCAGTAAAAGGCTATGGGCGCGGTAACTTTGCCAAGCATTATCGTATAGCTGAAAATGGTCGCGGGGGGTATCATCGTGGGCGACCACATAATTCCGATTATGTTTATTGAACGTTTTTACGCCAAAATGATTATTTGATCGTTGGGTAAGGCGGCTGTCACCAGCGTCGCTTTCCAAAATACCCTGCGCTAGAGTGACGCTAACCGGTACGCCGAATTTTTCTCTTTCCAATTTAGCGACATTGACAAAGCGGGTCACATAATCCCAGCATTTGTCTTTTTTTCCTTTTACGACGGCGGGGTCTGCCTGGACGGCTAATTCCGGTTCCAGCAAAAACGTTATGTTGCCTGTTTTAGCAAAATTCTTAAAGGATATATTGGTTTTAGCGGGCGCCAGGTTTGGAATTGCCGGCGCGGACGTTAAGGCTTTAGCGGAAAGTTCGGTAACATAACTTTCATTGACCGGGACCTCCGTACTTATGGCGGGAGCGCTAAATAAAGCGTCTCCGATGGAAGCGGCAACCATTTTCTTAGCGGCGTTTAAACCGGTTGATTTGCTTTTTAATCCGGCAGAGGTAGCACTCTGCGGCTCGTTTAATTGAAAATTAAAGTCTATTTCTTTACCAAAAGCTAAGTAAGCCAGTAAAATCAGGATTAATGCGTCGACTCCATGATCTAAAAAAAGTCTCTTTGTCTTTTCTAAAGTTGTATGAAGAGGGCTTTGATAAACGGAGCGTTGATAAAACGTATTCTGGTTCATAGTAGAGATGGATGTTTAAATATAAAATTATACAGCGGTTTGGTTAAGTAAAAGAAACGTGCAGGAATAAACCATCAGGAACAAATGCGGTACAAAAATAAAACTATTTGTTTTAATATGCAATCTAATTTAAAACTTTTTGTAAAATATTTTTACAACGAATCATTTGGCTTCAATAAAGAAAATTTACCAAAGTATAATTTTTAAATATTCAGCTACCATAGTGTAAGAAATACACTACTTTTGTGCAACTGGTATTTTTTCATAAAAAGCTTCTTTTCATGTTAGTTATTGTCGACAGCGGTTCAACAAAAGCGGATTGGCAGATTGTTTACCCAGACGGTAAAAGTCAATTGGTAACAACGATGGGTTTTAATCCATTTTTTCACGACGCCGACCGCGTGGAAAGCGAACTCAGAAAGGATTTTGTCAACCAAGTAGATTGCGCTGCCGTGAAAGAAGTCTATTTTTATGGAGCGGGATGCAGCGATAAAATGCGTTGCGATATTATTCACGACGGTTTAAGCCGGATTTTCGGGAATGCGAAAATTGACGTGGAACATGATCTGTTGGGATCGGCACGGGCGACCTGCGGAAAACTTCCCGGCGTGGCCTGTATCATTGGCACAGGTTCCAATACCTGCCTGTACGACGGGAAAGATATTGTTGATAATATAATGAACCTGGGTTATTTATTAGGAGACGAAGGAAGCGGTTCCAACCTGGGGGCCGCGTTATTAAGGGCATATTTTTATAAAGAACTACCTGAAGACATTAAAGCGGCTTTTGAAACGGCGAATCCTGAAGGTAAGCGGGCAATTTTAAATAAAATATACGGTCCAAGCCCAAACGTTTACCTGGCTTCGTTTGCAAAGTTTATTTCTGCTTTTAAAGATCATTTTTATATACAAAAAATGGTCAGTCAATCGTTTACGCGGCTGGTCGAGCATCACATATTAAAATATGAAGGATGCCATACATTGCCGATTAATTTTGTCGGATCAGTGGCTTATCATTTTGAGGATATTTTAAAGGTGACACTGGAAGAGCATAATTTAAGGCTTGGAACTGTGATCCGGAAACCGATTGATAATTTGGTAGCTTATCATACGAAAAATAAATAAAGTAGTTATGAGTTATGATTTATGAATGATGCGAATAATGGGTTAAAAACCAGCCAAAGGGTTTAAGAGCGGGCTTCCTTTTGTTTATTTCTAACTATAAACCATGATGATTACGGCGTTTTTTGAGTTACCTATTAGTCTGACCTTTTACTAAACTGAATACAATCTGAGCGGGCGGTCAGACATGAAGCAGACATGACTCATATACGGCTTATATATGCCTTATATGCGACTCAAGGGGTTGACGAAAACGGATGGTTGCTCAGGAAGAATGGACTTCCGGGTCGGGGTTTAGGGGATGAAAGGGGCTAAGCTGCCCTTGTATCCGCTTCTGATTTTCCAGTTTATCGTCCAGCGGACTTTGGGATTTTTCAACTCACTATTCCCTTGAAACAGGCGTTATTATTAAGATGAAAAACTTCAAAGCATGATTTCGTTTTTAACTAATTAATATGGGCCACAATCCGATTGTTGAATAAAGAATACGGTTTTCATCAAGCCATCTATATCGTCAGATTCCATGCAAGCAAAAAAAGTCATTAAAAGTATTGCCGTAATGACGTCGGGCGGCGACTCGCCGGGCATGAATGCCGCCATCCGGGCGGTGGTCCGGACGGCTACTTTTCACCATTTAGATGTATTTGGAATCCGCCGGGGTTATCAGGGGATGATAGAAGGCGACGTTTTCCGGATGGAAACCAGCGACGTAGGGAACATTATGCATCGGGGAGGGACTATTCTTAAAACCGCGCGTAGTAAAGAATTTACAACGCCGCAAGGGCGCAAAACGGCTTATGAATCGCTGTTGGCGCATGATATCGACGCGTGTATCGCCATTGGCGGAAACGGAACTTTTGCCGGCGCGAAACTTTTTACGGAAGAATTTGATATTCCGTTCATCGGTATTCCCGGCACTATAGACAACGACCTTTTTGGATCCGATTTTACTATTGGATTTGATACGGCCATTAATACCGCGATGGAAGCGGCAGATAAGATCCGGGATACTGCAGACTCTCACAACCGCTTATTTTTTGTAGAAGTGATGGGCAGGCATTCGGGTTTTATTGCCCTACATTCCGGGATTGGCAGCGGCGCGGGCGGGGTAATCGTTCCGGAAACAGAAAACGGGCTTGAAGAGCTGATCGAGAATCTGAAACAAAGCGCGAAAAGAAAAAAACTATTTAGCCTGATCATTGTAGCTGAAGGCAACAAAATTGGAGGAGCTACTGAAATTGCCCGGATAGTGAAAGAGCGCTTTGATCATTACGATACTAAGGTAGCTATTATCGGTCATTTACAAAGAGGCGGTTCGCCTACCTGTTCCGACCGCGTTTTAGCGTCCCAATTAGGGAACGCGGCTGTGGAAGCTTTAATAAAAGGCGAGCGGGGGATTATGGTCGGGGTGGTGAACAGCGAGATCAAATATACTACTTTTGCGGACGCTATTGAAAAAGAGAAGTCGCTCAATGAAGATTTAATGAGGTTATCGGTCATCCTTGCCTTATAATGAATTTCATAGATGAATTGGCTATGTTTTAAATTCGCGACAATTCTTTAAAATGAAAACTAAACGCTAATTTTACGGTTTAAAATCAGAAAATAAGACGTTAAAATACCCAATCTTTTACGAACACTTAGTCTTCATACGCGGACGGCGCAGGCTGATCCGCTTTTTTATATAGATAATAAACATGATAGAAACGGATATATTAATCGTTGGGGCGGGGCCGGTAGGTCTGTTTACAGTATTTGAAGCGGGTTTGCTTAAGTTAAAATGTCATTTGGTCGACGCGCTCCCTTTGCCCGGCGGCCAGTTGTCTGAAATATATCCAAAAAAGCCGATTTATGATATTCCTGGTTATCCTTCGGTATTAGCGGGCGAACTGGTTCAAAATCTGATGAAACAAATAGAACCTTTTCATCCGGGTTTTACCCTGGGCGAACGAGTTGAATCCATGGAACAATTACCCAATAAAAAATTTCGACTCGTTACCCAGCGTAAAACTGAAATCGTCGCTTCAGTCGTTGCTATCGCCGGAGGTCTGGGCAGTTTTGAACCGCGAAAGCCGCCTATTTCCAACATCAACGATTTTGAAGATAAAGGCGTTGAATATATGGTCCGGGACCCGGAATTATACCGGGATAAAAAAATAGTGATCGCAGGCGGCGGGGATTCAGCTTTAGACTGGACCATTTTTTTGGCGGATGTAGCTGAGGAAATTGTTTTAGTTCACCGACGGAGCGAATTCCGGGGCGCGCCGGATTCCGTTGAAAAAATAAAAGAGTTGAAAGAACGGAATAAGATCAAATTAGTTACCGAAGCGGAAGTTATCGGCCTAAACGGAAGCGAACGACTCCAAGAAGTAGTGATCCGGCATGATAAAGAAGGAACTTTAACCCGTAAAGCCGATCATTTTATTCCTCTATTTGGTCTGTCGCCTAAGTTAGGCCCGATTGCCGACTGGGGTTTACAAATTGATAAAAGCGCTATTGAAGTAAATACGCTTGATTATTCGACCAGTAAACCCGGCGTTTTTGCCATAGGAGATATCAATACGTATCCGGGTAAGTTGAAACTAATTCTTTGCGGTTTTCATGAGGCGACGCTAATGGTGCAGTCGGCATTTAAAATAATTTACCCGGATAAAAAACTGTCTTTTAAATATACGACCGTTACCGGCATAGAGGGATTGTAAACGGCGCGTAGCGAACGTTTTATTAAAAATCTGTAAGCTTGTATTAAGCGTATCCGGCTATATAATCGCGCAAGTGCGTGATGGTTTCTCTTTGGTGAACGACGGTTTCGTCGATCAAATCCAGAATAGAAATAACGCCCGTTAATTTACCCGCCGTGAAAACCGGCAAATAACGAATGTTTTTATCCGACATAACGCCCATGCAGAATTCTATCGTATCCTCCGGTTTTACCATGGGTAAGTCGGTGGACATAATGTCGCTTACTTTGACGTCAGAAGAACGCTTTCCTTTCAGAATTACTTTTCTCGCATAATCCCGTTCCGTCATTATTCCTTTATATTCTCCGTTCTCGGCCACGACGACCGAACCAATATTATGATCCGACATCATTTGTAAGGCTTCGACGACCATCATGTCCGGCAGAACGGTAATGAGATGTTGTTTTTTTCTTTGAAAAATGTTAGCTACGGTACTCATGGCTCATTGGTATTTGATTGTGATGAAAAAAGGAAGGCAGGTAAACTTTGAACTATATTAGTATAGTATGCTGCAATAATAAGTCTTGTTTGCTGGAATGCCAAATATAATTCCCAGTATTTTTAAATTTTAGACATTATTGCAGGGAGATCTACAGTAAATCCGTATAATAAAATTTTATTTCAAATGAAATAAAAAAATTATGCGTTTATCCCAGCTAAAAGGCCGGAATAGAAAGAAAAGTAAAGCGGGAGCAGAACGATTAAAAAATCGGCTATTTTTTAACAAGGTTAATTTCCGGGCCAAATAAGCGCCGGATACGGGCGAGTTTACTGTGTAAATCACGTAGATTAGTATACGGAATTGAACAATTGACTATAGTAACGTTATTCCTTTTACGGGAGGAGGGAGCAAACCCGGCTTCCTGAATTTTAATGGCGAGTCTTTCTGCATTTTCTTTTTTTCTAAAACTTCCGACCAGCGCTACGGCCTCTTTCTCAGCGTCAGGCGAAGGAGGGGCTATTTCCATTCGTTCAGGAGCGTTGGTTTCTTTTTTATCTATATAAGGCTCTGGAGCGATGGGTTGGGCGTTGATGGCGTCGTTCTTGGGCGGATCGTTTTTTGCCATGCCAAAGGCGGTCGCTGAAGCTTCTTCGCTAACTGGTTTGACATTTACATGTGTCATATTTTTCTGCGACTTTTTATAGTCTAAAGTCGGCTCAGGACCATTTTTAGATAAAAATATCCACGCGCTTAGCGCTAATAATAAAGCCATGATGGCGCCGGGAAGAACGGTTGGCAGATGATATTTTATTAACGCCGCCGACGCATAACGACCGGGAAGACGAGATGAGGCGTCTACATATTCCAGGGTCGGGATATTGCCGGCGTTAGTTACGGACGGGAAAATTGGAGCGTTGTAAGTCCGTTCCGAAGTTACATGGATTTGCGGAGTCCGACCATTAGCTACGTTATTTGAAGAGACGTTTACTTTTGGATCTTTACCAGCAAGACGCGATATTGGGGAAAAAACAACCTCCGGAAGACCGAAAACGTCAGAATTTGTTGTGTTGACGTCCGGCAAAAACTGAATATTAAGATCGGCATCCTTAAAAAAACGTCCTATATCGGGTAACGCCAGCGGTTGCCGGGCTTCCAAAGTAGAAAGCGATTCAGAAATGAAGTATTGCATTTCCTGCCCGGCCTCTTCCGGAGTCAAATAATATTTAGCGCGAAGATATTCAACAAGCCGGTCGTCGTTTAATATTTGGTTCTGATGGAATTGCAACGCCACAGACGGAGGCGTGATTTTCCCTTGGAAATGGTCAATTTTAGCCGGTAAATAGACGGTTTTTATTTCGCCAATTCCTGGAATGGAAACGGAACCGTTCTCTTTTAAAACATTCTTGAATTCTTCATTGATCCGGACGTTCATCGAATAGGTGTTTTAATAAAACGACAACGCGCAAATATAATATTATTTATCTAATATAGAAACTAAAAATTCGGTAATCTGCTTGGGACTCCGTACATTTGCGGGTAAAAATAATAAACTTTATTTATGGAAAGTCAGACAAATTCTTCTCAGAGGACCTATTGGTTATATTTTCTAATTTCTGCTGTCGCCATTCTGGGTTTTTTAATCATCCGGCCTGAATGGTTCTGGGTCGTACTTCCGTTTTTTTGCGTCTATTTCGTAAAGGCGATGGATTGGATTTAAAAAATGATGAATGATGAATGATGAATTATAATTTATATTAACCTTTTATAAAGAGACGATTAGGCTATATTTTCATCATTCGCGCTTTCATTTTAATTCTAAATCGTTTAAAGATTGTATAGTTAGACTTGTTTCAACTTCGGGCAGAGCGGCGGCGCTTTTAAAATAAATCGACTTCACCTGTCCCGGAAGAAGATCTATATAGTTTTCCTCGAAAAAGCCTGGCGTGTTGCATTGCAAATATACTGATTTATGTAATACTTCGGTTTTTAACAGGATGTTATATCCCCCTTCGACTTTAAGGATTTGCCTGTCGATCGTCCCTTTTGAGAGCGCCAGATTTTTAGTAGCGGTCAGGTAAAAAGTTTTTCCCCTTTCCCGCGCGCTTTGGTCGACGAAACTAATATAGAAAAAAACCGAATTCGGACTTATCTGTTGTATGATCGCAGCGAGCGGCGATTCATATAAAAGTTTTGAACTATTGGCAGGTATAGTTATTGGTCGCTCTTCCTGAAATATTATTTTGCCGGAAAAATCCATTAACCGGATATTCAAGACGCCTGAAGTTTCCTTCAATAAGTCTGATACGAGATATACCTTGAAAATTTCATTTTCTACAACGGGAGAAAGTAAGAGATCGCTAAAGGCGTCTTTCAACCGGTAATGCAGCGCTTTCCAATTCCCTTCATAATCTATCCCCGACCAGGAAACGGCGGGCCATACGTCGTTGAGTTGCCAGTAAAGACTTCCCATACAATACGGTTTTGCGCGGCGCTGCGCTTCAATCCCGACAGCCATCCCGTCCGCCTGTAGAAGCTGGCTAACCCAGACTAAATCTTTGAACGCGGCCGGCGTTTTATAATACCGCTGCATATAGGTTTTAATTAGTTTATTTCCTAAAGGATGTTTTTGATGGGCAAGCATAGCTTCGCTAACCAGCTTTAACTGACCGGACGGAGCAAAAGACGATAAGGTCTCCCAGTTAGGTAAAGACTGGAATCCGAATTCACTCATAAACCGGGGAATTTTCTTTTCATACATGTCGAATGGCTCGACGTCGTGCCAGACGCCCCAGTAGTGCGCATCTCCTTCTTTAAAATTTTTAGGATTATAACGGCTATAATTAGGAGAACTTTCGTGATAGGGAATAGCGGGCGAAAGGTCCTTAATCGCCGAAGGGATCACTCCGTCGAACAAAGCGACATAATCTTTCCAAATCCTAACCTGTTGGGTCTCGTCGTAGCGCGACTTCCAGCCCCAATTGTTCCAAGCTTCTTTAATTTCATTGTTGCCGCACCAGAGCGCCAGCGAAGGATGGTTTCTTAACCGAACGATTTGTTGACTTACTTCCTGCCTTACATTATCTAAAAAAGCGGTATCGCCCGGATACATGGCGCAGGCGAACATAAAATCCTGCCATACGAGGATTCCTTTCTGATCGCAGTAATCGTAAAAAAAATCCGGCTGATAAATACCGCCGCCCCAGACCCGCAACATATTCATATTAACAGCTACCGCGTCGTCGACCAGTTTTTTAATTTTCTCGTTGGTCGCTTTTTCCTGGAAAAAATCAACGGGGATCATATTAGCTCCTTTAGCGTAAATGGGCGTTCCATTGAGCTTGAAATAAAAAGTTTCGCCGTCTTTGTCTTTATCGCGGATGAGTTCCAGCGTCCGCAAGCCGATATTACGTTCAATTTTACCTTTTTCAATGCCTTTGATCCAAAGGCCGGCCGTCGCCTTGTATAAAAAAGGGTTTCCTATATTATGCGTTTGCCAGCGTTTGGGATTTTGGATCTGGAAATCCAATTGAACGACGTTGACGCCCGGTTTCAACATCGCTTTTTGCTCAAATACCTGATCATTTATCCGGACCCGGACCATCGCCTCTGAAGACAGGTCAGCGGCGATAGAAAATTCAGCTTTGAGTTCCGCCAGTTGATCGGTCAAAGAAATCTGGCGAATAAAAACGTCGGCGAGGCGCGCCTCATTCCAAGACTTTAATTCCACGTCGCCGGAAATACCGCAGGAAACGAAGCGGGGCCCCCAATCCCAACCATAATGGTATGCGGCTTTGCGAGTGAACATCCGGGTTCCGTCGGGAAGATCGATTCCATACTCGCTTTTTTTGCGGCTTTCTTTGGATATGGGCGAATGAAAATAAATGCGCAGCGTATTTACGCCCGGTTTGAGCGCATCTTTGACCCCGGCTTGGTAGGTCCGGAATTGATTTTCCGTTTTCAGGATGATCTTTCCATTGAGCGACACGTCGGCGTAAGTATCCAGACCGTGAAAAACCAGTTCCAAATGGTTATTTTTTAATATCGAATCGTCGACCGAAAAGGATTTTTCAAAAATCCAGTCAATATCTTCCAGCCGAAGACCAACTACTTCACTGCTCCTCATACCGTATATAGATAGCAGCAGTAAAATGGCATGGTCACGGATGTCAGTTGGATAATCGGTTTTACTATGAGTTAAGACTGTTTTTATATCATCCAAATATG
>JBBRMZ010000071.1:0-20936 GCA_038230555.1 Chitinophagales bacterium | reverse complement strand
CCCTACGGACGTAGTGGCGGCCAATATTGACCCGACGTCCGACCCGAGACAGGATTTCTTTCAATATGCAAACGGAGGATGGCTGAAAGCGCATCCGATTCCGGCGTCTGAAAGCAGTTGGGGGATCGGGAATGTAATTTATGAAGATCTGTATCTGAAGAAAAAAAAGATTAACGAAAAGGCGGTTGCCGAGCAGGCGGCGCAGGGGACCAACGCGCAGAAAATTGCAGATTTCTGGACGACGGGGATGGATACGGTCGCTATTGAGCGTCAGGGGCTGCGACCCTTGCAACCTATACTGGACCGGATTGACGCCGTCCGCGACGTTGCAGGCGTTTTAGACGCCGTCGCGCTCCTACAGACATATAATATTGACGCGCTTTTTGGCGCGGGCGCGGGACAGGATGAAAAAAACAGCGAAATTTATACGTATCACATTGGGCAGGGCGGAATCGGGCTTCCGAACCGCGATTATTATATTAATACGGACGCGAGGACGGTAAAGATCAGGGAAGGTTATATCCAATATATGACCAATATTTTCAAATTGTCGGGCGAAAGCAATGCAAACGCATCGAAGCGCGGCGCGGCGGTCATGCAATTAGAAACAGCGCTGGCGAAAGCGAGCCGAAAACTCGAAGATCTGCGCGATCCGTACAAAAATTATAATAAAAAAAGCCTGGCCGAAGTCCAGCTTCTGACGCCCAGCCTAAACTGGTCAGTGTTATTGACCAAGATGGAAGTCCCGGCGCTGGACAGCATCGTTGTCGGACAACCCGAATTTTTCAGCGAGGTCGAACAACGCCTGAAGACCACGCCTGTTGAAGGCTGGAAAGCCTATTTAAAATGGACGCTGATCAATGGTTTTGCCTCGCGATTGAATAAAAGTATTGAGTCTGAATCTTTTCATTTTTACCGGACGGTACTGAGCGGAGTAAAGGAGCCTAAACCGCGCTGGAAAAGAGTCCTCGACGCCCAGGAAAACGCTTTGGGCGATGCGCTGGGAGAATTGTTTGTCAAAGAGTATTTCAGCGTAGCGACCAAAAAACGGTATAGCGACATGGTGGACAACGTGCTGGCCGCTTTCAGAGAACGCATTCAAACGCTGCCCTGGGCCTCGGAGGCGACAAGGGCGAAAGCGCTGGTCAAACTGGATAAGGTCGTTAAGAAAGTCGGCTATCCGGATAAATTCAAAGATTTTTCTGCGATGCAGATCGACCGGGGTTCTTACGCCGGCAATTCGATGAACGCCGCCAGGTGGCGCTATTATTACGAACTCCATAAAATGGGCAAACCGGTCGACCGGACGGAATGGGGCATGACGCCGCAGACCTATAACGCTTATTATAACCCCTCTAATAATGAGATCGTTTTGCCGGCGGCGCAGTTCCTGATCCCCGGTTTTGCAGACGAGCAGGTGGACGACGCGGTCGCGTATGGTTATAGCGCCGCTTCCACCATCGGCCACGAAATTACGCACGGATTTGACGACGAAGGACGGCAATTTGACGAAAAAGGCAATCTAAACAGTTGGTGGACGCCAACCGACGAAGCGGAGTTCAATAAACGAGCGCAAGTGATGGTCGATCAGTTCAATCATTTCGTGGCGCTCGATACTATGCACGTTCGCGGTCAGGCCTGTTTAGGAGAAAATATTGCCGATCTGGGCGGGATTATTTTAGGGTACCGGGCCTTTCAAAAAACGGATCAGTACAAACAAGGAGTAAAAATTGCCGGTTTCACGCCGCAACAACGTTTCTTTTTGGGATACGCGCTGGGCTGGCTGCATGAGCAGAGACCCGAGAACCTGGCTCGCCAAATTATGACGGACGTGCACGCCCCGGCGAATTTGAGGGTGAACGGGCCTTTTGCCAACGTGCCAGAATTTTATCAGGCATTTGGCGTCAGGCCGGGAGATAAGATGTATCGGTCGCCGGGAACTCGCGTTTATATTTGGTAATAATTTAGCATAAATTAATAATAAATAATGGTAAAAACAATTTTAAAGCCTCTGAATAATCTTCTTGACGCTCTTTAAATTCAAAAATTATCATTCAATTTCCCAGATATCGCCCCAAAGGCGGTTTCCGCCGTCAATATAGATGGTTTCTCCGGTGATATAGGACGCCAACGGGGCGGACAGGAACAAAACGAGGGCGGCTACTTCTTCGCAGGTTCCCAATCTTTTTGCAGGGATTTTAGCGGTCGCAGCAGTTACCCATTCCGGCGGATAATTTTCGAGACCGGAGGAAGCAATAATACCGGGGGCAACCGAGTTGACGCGGATATGGTATTTGGCCCATTCGACGGCCAGGGTTTTGGATAAATTCATGACGCCCGCCCGCGCGGCGGCGGAGTGGGCCATCCCGGGAAAACCCCGGTAGTTATCCATGACAATGTTGACGGCGACCCCTTCTTTTTGAGTGATAAAAAAACGTTTGGCCATTTCCTGCAATACAAACCAGGTTCCGTTGAGGTTCGTATTCACAACCGCCTGCCAGCCTTTCGGCGTTATGTCTTCCGCCGGGGAGGGAAATTGTCCTCCGGCGTTGTTGATTAAAATATCCAGTTTGCCGCTATCTTTTTCTATCACGTCCGCTAAAGCGGCTACGGCGGGCGGGTCGCGCACGTCGAGGTCGAAACAGCGCAGCCGGGAACTGTCCAACAGTCCGGCGGCTTTTTCGAGGCGTTCTTTTTTTCTGCCGGCGATATAGACGGTCGCGCCGTAATATAAAAACTGGCGCGCAATTTCAAATCCTATACCGCTTCCGCCGCCGGTAACTAAGACTACTTTATTCTGGAAAAGGTCGGTTTTAAACAAAGTTTAAAGAATGAGGAGAGATGAAAAATGAATGACCAACTATATTATATTCTTTGGCAAAGATGAAAATAAAGCGGGGTTTGTTTATTTTTGAGCAAAAATAATTGAGATTAACCCTTTGGTCTTATTGTTTCAACCGCTTCTTTCACTTGTTCTTTACCCATGTTTTTGCATGACCAGAAAAAATATCATTAGTCTTTCCGTTGCCTGCGCTTTTACTTTTCTTTCGATCACCGGTCTGTTCATGTATTTTGGAATTAAAGGGCATGGTACGCAGGATATCCATGTGGTGTTTGGTCTGATCTTTATCGGGTTTGCTATTTTTCATATACTCAATAACTGGTCGTCTTTAAAGGCATATTCCAAGACAAGAACGTCAGGGTTCATGAGTAAGGAGATATGGATTTCCGCCGCCGCGGCTTTAGCGATCGGAGCGGCAGGCTTTTTTGGCTTGCCGGCGATGCATGAACTTTCGCATTTTGGCGAGGACCTCATAAAGGGCGGAAAAGAAGAAGGCGGGAAAAAAGGCGGGCGGGACAGGGGAGTTATGTTCGACGTGATTGCCGCTAACGAACAGATACACGGTAAGAATGTATCCATTATACTTCAAAAAAATACGGAAACCCTGCTGCCTGTCATAGCCATCTGGGCGGAGGATACGTCGAAGGAATTTATTGAGAATCTTTTTGTGCCCGCTCAGATGAACCGCGTCAATCCTGGTGAAAAGAATATACGGCAGGCGATCGCCGAAAAGGAATTTGAATCAACTGCTTTCGACGGATCCGCTACGCAGACCTGGAAAGCAAAAGCGAAAACGACGACGGCTAATTATCCCAAAGCTACGCCAACAGGGAATTTTATACTCTCCACGCAAACGACGGCTAAGGGGATTTTCGATATCGTCCTGGAAATTGCGGATCAGGGTAAAGCTGAAACCTACCGGACGCGGGTAAACGCTAAAACGAGCGGCGCTTATTTGCTGCAATCCCCCCACGGGGTTTTGCTGAGCAGGGCGATTGTGGAGTTGCAATGAATTTTATTGGTAAATGTCAGGCACGGACTATGCATAACTCAGATGCGGCTCATCTATGACTCAGGTGCGGCTCATCTATGACTCAGATACGGCTTATGTATGGCTCAAGTACGGCTTATCCATGACTTAGGTACGGCGCTGAGTCATAGATAAGCCGTAAAGCGGTATAAATGCGACGCGATGTTGTCCGCGCATAACCACGTGTATTATAAAACGTAACCCAACGCGGGCGGGCGCTTACCAGGAGTGGCGGCGGGCAACAAGGGAAGCTCACTGAGTTCCTATATTACTTCAAAAAGTCAGGCTTTATATGGATTTACCTGGGTGGGCGTCTATAGAAGCGCCAAAGTGGTTTTCAAAAGTTACGGCAGGGATGTTTCGTCGGGCGGTTACCTGGGGTCGCCGGATATCACGCCGACCACCGTCAGAGATTCGTTTGCGTTGATATGGTAGAAACCGGAACTCTTCTATTTTTTTATAGCTTTGCTTTCTTAAATAGTCATTGAAAAAGCAGATCGAAAAATAATTTATGAAAAATAACCTCGCATTATTGTTAAGATTAGCCCTCGGAACCGGTTTTTTATCGGCCGTGGCCGACCGGCTGGGATATTGGGGTAAACCGGGAGACGCGGCGGTGGCGTGGGGGGATTGGGACCATTTTATCAGTTATACCTCAGCGCTGAATTTTGGGGTAGCCAAACCTGTGGCCAATATATTGGGAATCGTCGCTACGGCGGCGGAAGTAATTTTAGGCTTGGGGCTCCTTCTCGGTTTTAAGGTAAAATATACTGCTATGCTGGCCGGCCTGTTATTGCTCGCTTTTGCATTGGCAATGTCCGTTAATACTCATATCAAAAGCGCGCTGGATTATTCAGTTTATACGGCAAGTTTTGCTTCTTTTCTCTTAGCTTACGAACCTGCAAGCCGATGGAGCGTTGATTATTTTTTAGGAAAGAGGGAGGACGTCTACAAACGATAGAAAATATTAGGCGCCTGTAATTTTTGTCTTTTAGCGCTGCCCGGTAGCCTTCAAAAAGCCTTACTTAAATTTATAGGCGCTTGCCCTATACAAATATATAGAATCAAAATGCGCCATCGGCGCGGGCAGGTACATTTTCAGGGTATCAACAATCGGGTCGGCCCATTTGGTCAGGACGATGTATTTGCAGTTTTTTTGTTCGATGTGCTCTTTCATCCATTTATTCAGCGGTTCGCGGCGCAGATTCCAATCCGTATATCCGCGGACGTTCATCATGTAAAGGGTAACGTTGGGCGTCGGATCTGAAAAGCTAATCACGGTATCTTTGGGACTAACACCGTTGTTGGCGAGAAATTGGCGCAGCGCTTTCGTTTTATACATCGAAGTATTCCAGCCAAAAGTCCATTCTTCGCCGTTTTTATAGCGGTGGTCGACGATTTCCCAACGGGTATGAATGATATTTCCAATTAGAAATAAAACGAGCGCGGTTCTGAACGCCCAATTTTTTAGCAGGCCGGTATTATTTTTTAGCAGACTAAAAAACAGGAGGAAACTGGCCGCCGGGAAAATGAAAGCGTCCGTAGCGTAATAATCATGGACGGCAAATTGTTGGAACCATAGTAAACCATAAGATGCTACGCCCAACATGGTTAAAATAAAAATGGCGAAGAGCGCAGAGTTTTGTTTTTTATAAAATATTAGATTGGCAACAGATAAGAAGAGAATGGCAAAGTGCGTAGGCGCCCAGAAATAAGATTTACTCCAAAAAGTAGTTACAAAATGGTAAATCCACTCCTTTTCTTTGGGCGTCGCATTCCAAATTGGCATGATGGTCGCTAAAAAATATCCATTCGTTACATGGGCGGTATTGTAGGCGTCCGACCAAATTCTCCATGCCGCGACGCTTATTATAACGATTAGAAATGCGGGCGCGGCAGTCAGACGATTTTGGAAGAGCTTTTTTGTATGGGTTTCTTTTCTCAGGACGTCGTAACGCAGGAGCTCCCACAACCAAAGGCAACCAACAGCCACCCAGCTTAGCAGAATAGTCGGCTTTAACAGGCCCGCCAGCAAAAAAACAGCGTTCATGGCGTAAAACCAGCCGACTGTTCGCCGTTCGTAATAGTAATAAAAGAACAGCCAGGCGATAAAAACGAGCCCTAAAGCCGGAATGTTGGGGAGGAAATTGAAGCCATAGAAAACCAGCAATGGAGAACTAAAAAACAATAAGGAGAAACACAGGGCGGTGAGGCGGTCGTTTAATATTTTACCGGCCATGATAAAAAGCGCGTATAAACCCAGAAAATAAAGACTTAGATCGACGCTTCGCAATATCCAGTCTTCCGGTCCGAACCAATGGTATAAGGCGGCAGAAATATAATATAAAATGGGAAATTCGCCGACTGTGTTACTGTCCACGTACATCGCATTATGGATGCGCGGGCTAAAAAAGTGCATGCCATCCTGGAAATAATTAAGCGCCTGTGATGTACAGTCCGCCTGTCGCCAAATATGGGTGGAGTAAGGCGGCAGGAAAATAATATGCTGAAAATCATAACACAATGCCATGCCGATGAAGGAGATGATGAATATAAACGCCCACCTGAGGTTTTGAGAGTCGACGGGGTAGAAAGGCATACTAATTTGTTTCCGGCAAAAATATACAATCGTTTGTTGGGTTAAAGAATTATTTTTGCGCAAGCGAACTTACAGAAGTTTGAAAGCGCTTACATGATTGAAAATTCACCTTCCCGCCAAATTATACTAAGCCCCGACGACCGGAATATTTGGGTATATATAGCGACGTCAGCCTGCGCGGTTCTTGTCTTTTATTTAAAATTCAGCTTTAAAGTCCTGGACGTCAATTATTACGATTGGCTGACGTCTTTCGGGGATACGACGACGGAGTATCTTTCATGGCAGTTTTTCAGGAATACGCCCTGGACTTTTCCAGCCATCGGGACCATGAGCGGATATTTTTATCCAACGGTGACGGGCGTGGGGCTGACGGGCGCGATCCCGGCGGTCGCCGTTCCGCTCAAACTAATCTCCCCCTGGCTGTCGCCGGATTTTCAATATTTTGGGTGGTGGTATTTGCTATGCTACTTGTTGCAGGGTTATTTTTCAATCCGGCTGTTGAAGGCGCTGGGACTCGGTTCGTCGGTTTACCTGTTTTTGGGTTCGCTGTTTTTTTTATTAAGCCCTTCCCTACTCTACCGGTCGGGCCACATGAATTTGTGCGCGCACTGGCTCATCCTTTGGGCGCTGGTCAATTTTTATTCCTCCGATTCGGTCAAACAAAAAATCAGAATACAGTGGTTTCTGGTATTCCTAACGGCGGCGGTGCATCAGTATTTATTGCTGATGGTGTTGGGGCTAAACTTTGCGACGCTATGGAAAAGTTTACGTTCGGACGAGCGGCTGCGGGGCGTTTCCGGCGTCGCCATTTTCGCTTTTAACGCGGCGAATCTTTTGACGGTCGCGGTTGTATGGTTTTTATTGGGTAATTTTAATACGCGGTTGGACGTCATGACGGGGAGCGGCCTGGGTTATTTTTCCGCCAACCTCAATACGTTTATCAATTCAATGGGGCGATGCCGGCTGCCGGGTTTAAAAACCGGAACGGAAGGGCAATTCGAGGGGTTTGCTTATCTCGGCGCGGGTTTGTTAATCGCAGCGTTTTCCTGCGCAATTTATTGGATCATTTCTTATGGCCGGAAAAGCCTGGCAGATCGTCGGGCTGCGGCGGTTCCTCAGCAGATCGCCGACGGCGTCCGATTAAACGCTGCGATTTGGATTATTTGCCTGCTATTCGCATTTTTTGCGTTCAGCGACGTCGTTTACTGGAATGACGCCGTCGTATTGAGTTACAAAAGTTGGGTTAAAATTTACGCGTATTCTTATATTGCCGAAGCTTTCAGGTCGTCGGGGCGGTTTATCTGGCCGCTACAATATTTGCTGACAGCGCAAATAATTCTTTGGTTTTGGAGAATTGATATTAAGCGTTATTTAAATGCGGCCTTATTTAGTTTGCTAACGGCCATCCAGACTTATGACGTTTATCCGGCCATTCTTTGCGACCGGCCTTATCTGAAACTGAACGGCGCGGCAAAGCCAATCACGCTGAACGTCTGGAAAGAGATCACGAAAGAGGCCGACCGGATCGTTTCCTACCCGCCTTACGAGTGGACGTATAAAGAATATCTTGATTATGGTTGGTTTGCCAAAGTCGCCTCGCTAAACAAAAAAGCGATCACTACCGGCTATCTCGCAAGGCCGGATATGTCTGTCATCATGGGGTACGCCGACACGCTGAACGCGCGGCTGGCGAAGGGCGAACTTGGCGACGAAGCGCGTTCCATCTTTATTGTACAGAAGAAAATGATGCATATTTTTGAACCCCTGCGTAAAAAAGGATTAGTAAAAGAATTTATGTATGAAGGTTATGGAGTTGTCGTACCTTTGAGATTAGAAAAGACTATCGCTTTTATGGAAACTTTGGATAAAGCGGCGCCCTTCGACCAGGATCTAATCGGTTTTAAGGATTTTCTGATTGAACATGAAAACGAAGTGGTGGTTATGGTTTCCAAAGGACCGGTTCAGAAGGGGCTTTGCTGGGAGTTAACAGATTATATGCAAAAAATGGGGTCGCGGATAGATACGCTGCCAAAAGAAGGTTTGTATACCGGCATGTTATATCATAAAAAATTATTGATTGAAAAAATATCCGCCGATCCGGCGCTGACGGTACGGATTGCAGCGGGGAGCGTTTTAAACGGTTTTTTGGTTCCGGCGCCGATCGAATTAAAGGCCGTTTCCGTCGCAACCGATAAAAACGCCGCTATTAAAATTGGGAATCAGGCGATAGATTTACGAGGACCGGGGATGCATGCGCTTGTTTTTAACGAGCAACTGGAGTTACAGGAGCAAACAACGTTCAATACTAACGAAGTTTGCTGGAGCGTACGGCAGAAAATGGCAGCAGGGCGGGCGGGAGATATTTTAAAATGAAGAAACGTAATAAGTGAACACTATAATAACTATCTTCGTAATATGAACGAACATCAGACGGGCGCTTATTTAGACGAACTGAACGACGTACAGCGTCTGGCGGTCACGACGACAGACGGGCCGATCCTGGTGGTCGCGGGCCCGGGTTCCGGCAAAACGCGGGTGCTGACCTATCGAATCGCGCACCTGATTGAGAACAACGTGGCGCCCTGGGAGATACTGGCGCTCACGTTTACGAACAAAGCGGCGCGGGAAATGAAGGAACGCATTGCAAAAGTAGTGGGCGACCGGGCAAATAAAGTATGGGCGGGCACTTTTCACTCCATTTTTGCCCGCATCCTACGGGTGGAAGCCGACAAGATTGGGTACCCTTCCAATTTTACGATCTATGATACCGACGATTCCAAAAGTTTGCTCCGCAGCATTGTGAAAGAAATGCAGCTCGACCGCGAGCATTACAGCGAGGGGGCGCTAATCTCGCGCATTTCTTCGGCCAAAAGTTCGCTGATCTCTCCAAAAGCATACGCCGTTAATGCAGAATTGACGGAACAGGACCGACAGACCAAAAGGCCACAAATGCAAAAAATTTACCAGGAGTACGTCAACCGGTGCAAGCGGGCGGGCGCGATGGATTTTGACGATTTGTTGTTCCAGTTATATGTTTTGCTGCATAATAATCCCGACGGAGCACGGGAAAAGTACCAGAAAAAATTCAGGTATGTGCTGGTAGACGAGTTCCAAGATACCAATTTCCTGCAATATGCGATCGTGAAAAAACTCATTGATTATCCCGGCAGCCTCCATAATTTATGCGTGGTGGGCGACGACGCTCAATCCATTTATGCTTTTCGCGGGGCGACGATTGACAATATCCTGGATTTTCAAAAGGATTATCAGAACCTTCAGACGTTCAAACTGGAACAAAATTACCGGTCTACAGGGCATATTGTCGAAGCGGCGAACGAGGTGATCAAATATAACAAGAAACAAATACAAAAAGATATATGGTCGGATAAAGGCGCGGGACAAAAGATCAAGATCATTAAATCCGTCACCGATCAGGAAGAAGCCAAGCGGGTGGCGGACATGGTGATGGAGCAAAAAAACCGTTATCACCTGCAAAACCGGGAAATAGCGATCCTTTACCGCACCAATTCGCAGTCGCGCCCTTTCGAGGAATGGCTTCGGCGACTAAACATACCGTACCGCGTTTACGGGGGCATGTCTTTTTACCAGCGCAAAGAAGTAAAAGACGTGCTGGCCTACCTCCGCCTGATCGTTAACCCGAAAGACGAAGAGGCGCTACGCCGGATCATCAATTACCCGCGACGGGGAATCGGCGACTCCACGGTGGAGAAAATCGCGCAGTTGGGAAATTCACAGGGCAGTTCTCTTTGGGACGCGCTGCCACTGTATGAAGGCACGGCGCGCGAGAAAAATGCCATTAATAATTTTATTCTTTTGATCCGCGCCTTCATGGAGAAAGCGCCTTCCTGCAACGCGAAGGAAATCGCTCATTATGTGGTGAAACAAGCGCGGATCCTGGAAACGCTGAAAGAGGATACGAGCCTGGAAGGGTTAGGGAGACTGGAAAATGTTAACGCTCTGCTCGACGCAATCGCCGAATTTGTGGACGCCGACGAATACGATGAAGAAAACGACCTGCCGGCCGATAAAAGCTTGTCTACTTATTTGCAAAATATCGCCTTGGTGAGCGACGCCGATAAAGCGGACCCGGACGCCGACCTGGTCACGCTGATGTCCGTTCACTCCGCCAAAGGGCTGGAATATCAGTCGGTCATCGTTTCGGGGCTGGAAGATAATTTATTTCCTTCATTCATGTCGATGGATACCCCCGAAGGGTTGGATGAAGAACGCCGCCTTTTTTACGTGGCCATCACCCGCGCCAAGCAATTTTTAACGCTAACTTACTCGATGAGCCGCTACCGGTTCGGACAAATGAAACAAAGCGAACCCAGCCGGTTTTTAGAAGAGATCATGTCCGACCATTTGGACGGCGCCACGCATACCGCCGTTAAAAAAGAACTAGACCGCGCGCGGGTAACGGGTAATTTTATGAGGTCGCCGCAAGGGAAAACTGTTTCTGTTTCGACGGTTGATCCGGCCAATTTCCATCCGAGCCCCTCTGAAAAAATCGCGGCTGGGATGAAAGTATTGCACCTGAAATTTGGGGAAGGGAAAATTACGGGTATCGACGGCGCAAAAGACAATCGCGTGGCTACTATCCTGTTCAAACACCTGACCGATCAGCCGGAGCGAAAAATTATGCTGAAGTTTGCCAAACTGGAGATCGTAGAGGAGTAAAGAATGATAAATGTTGAATTATTTTTCCGGTAAATTTTATAGTTTATTTTAATATTTTTATACCTTTATTTTCACGTCTTAATTTATAGCGTTTAACGCTTTGTTAGGGTTTTATTTTTGGAAATGTTTCATCTTTATTCCTTTAATCAAAAATCCTTTAATCAAAAACGTAGGACGCCCTTAACGACCAAAATTATCATTCATTGAATCTTTTTAAAGCAATACTCATGGCCGCATGTAAAAAATTATTTTTTCTTGGTTGTTTGATTAGTTTTTCCTTTTTAGCGAGCGGTCGTAGCGCCGCTTCTCCGCCGCAGGACACGCTTCCCAAAGTTTTTATGCTGGGCGAATACGACGGCGAGCCGTTCGAGGCTGTCAAAACGCAGTACGAATATCCGCTGATCAATGCCTGTCATTCGGATATGGAAACCGCTTATTATTGCTGGCTGCATATGTTGACGCACTTGGAAACGTACTCCAAAAAAACCGGTTTTGACCTTAACGGGGTTAAATTCTGGCTGTACGCCTTCTGGAACAAAGACGGCAGCGTAGCGCACCTTGCTTTTTATTTGAAACCCAACTCCAGGAATATTAAACCTGAAGATTTGAAATCGTTCCTAAGCGGTTTTGCGGAGGTTTATACTTCTCCCGTTAAGTCGGATAAAGATTTTTCTAATTATGCCAGCGCGGCGTTCCCGGTACAGATAGAGAAGAAAAATGTCGCTTTTAAGAACGACGGACAGTGATCAGTTATCAGCTATCAGCTATCAGCTATCAGCTATCAGCTAAAATAAACTTTTAAGCGCGTATTTATAGCGACAGAATATCCCTGCACCTCCCCGCTCCAATTTTGTCGGAGCGGATGCGTAGAAGCATTTCACTAAAATTGTCATATAACCAATTATTTTTAGAGCGTGACAAGAAAAATAATTGATTTTGACTACTCGGACTTTGAGCCGATAAAAAATGTCGCTTTACAATTTCCGGGCGCGGAAGAAAACGTATCGCATGAAAACACGCCTTCCATCAAAGTTCGCGGCAAATTTATGTGCCGATTGCATGAAAGCGGGGAATTTATACCTATCCGATTGGATTTTGAATGGAGAGATAAATACTTGAACAGTCATCCGGAAATATTTCTTTTGCCCGACCATTACAAACCGTATCCGGTGATTTGTATGCGAACGGGCGGTTACGATAAAAAATTATTAGTCGAAATACTTGAATTGAGCTGGAAAGGATTGGCGACAAAAAAACAAATCCTGGTATGGGAAGCGCTGAAAAATAACTTTGAAAAGCCTGCGCAATAATCAATTATACCGGACCGCGCGGCGATATCCGCAAATAAGCAGCGCCATTTCTGATAAGGAATGTTCAACTATTTATCAAGCGCTATTTTTCTCATTCATACCAACCGATGAGCGACCCCCTGCTTGATTCCTTACGAGCGGCGTTTCCGGCTGACCGGCTAAAAACCCGCGCTATTGACCTGTATTCCTACGGCGGGGACGCCAGTTTCTATTTTTTGCTTCCGCGCGCGGTGGTTTTACCCGTTAGCGTGGAAGAGATTCGGGCATTATTCCAAATAGCCGCACGCTGCGGGACGCATATAACTTTCCGGGCTGCCGGGACGAGTCTTTCGGGCCAGGCAACGACCGACGGCGTTTTGGCCGATCTGAGCAGACATTGGGGCGGCGTTCGCGTCGAGCGCGAAGGAGAACTTGTCCGGGTATATCCGGGCGCGATTGGCGGGGCTGTGAATCAGCAACTCCGGAAATGGGGGCGCAAAATAGGGCCTGATCCGGCGTCGATCAACGCGGCGATGATGGGCGGTATCATCTCCAATAATTCCAGCGGCATGTGTTGCGGCGTAGCGCACAACGCTTATCATACGCTTCAGTTCATTAAATTTGTTTTGCCGGACGGCAACGTTTACGATACCGAGAACCTGGAAGATTACGCGCGTTTTGCTGTAGAATCGCGCGAAATATTTGACGGAATTGCCAGTTTAAAAGCAAAAATTCGATCCAATACCGAACTCGAGCAAAGGATCCGGCGCAAATACCTGACCAAAAATACGATCGGATACGGCCTGAACGCTTTCCTCGACTACGACCATCCGCTGGATATTTTTGCTCATTTACTGGTCGGCGCCGAAGGCACGCTTGCTTTTATTTGCGAAGCCGTCCTGAAAACATTACCCGATCTGCCGGCAAAAAAAACGGGCTTGTTATTTTTTGAAAATCCGGTCAGCGCGTGCAACGCTATTTTTCTATTGACCCAAACGGGCGCGGCGGCCTTGGAATTTATGGATCGGGCGTCGCTCCGGTCCATTGAAAATCTGGAAGAGGCGCCGGCGGACCTGAAAAATGCGCCGTCTAAAGGCTGCGTCCTACTCTGCGAATACCAGGCGGAAGACGTCGCCGCATTAAAGCAGATGTTTGAAGCGGCGGAAGAAACCATCGGCGCCCTGCCCCTACTCTATCCGGCGGAATTTACCGAAGATCCGGCGATCCAGGCGGCATATTGGAAATTAAGAAAAGGGTTATATCCATCCATTGCGGCGGCGCGGGCAAAAGGAGCGTCCGTTTTGCTGGAGGACGTTACCTTCCCGATCGAACGGCTGGGAGCGGCGGTCGAGGATTTGCAGGAATTGCTGCAACGATATGGCTACGGGCAGGAGGCCGTTATTTTTGGACACGCTAAAGACGGCAATTTACATTTTGTGGTAGCGCAATCCATGAATACCCCGGAAGAGATCAAGGTATTTAAAAACTTTAATGAAGACCTGGCCCGGCTGGTGGTCGGGAAATATGACGGCTGCCTGAAAGGAGAACACGGGACGGGACGGCAATTTGCTCCATTCATTGAAACTGAATGGGGCGAGGAGGCCTACGGCGTCATGAAAGCGCTCAAAAAACTGGTCGACCCGAGCGGGATACTGAACGCGGGCGTGTTGATCAACGAAGATAAGTACAGTTATCTTCAAAATCTAAAAGGGCTGGCGGTCGTCGAGGAGGAGGTGGATAAATGCGTTGAGTGCGGTTACTGCGAGCGACGCTGTCCCAGCCGGGATTATACGATGACGCCCCGCCGCCGGATCAGCGCGCGCCGCGCCATGGAGCGGCTGAAAGCGGCCGGACAAATGGAAACTTACCGCGAAATTTTGAAGGATTATGAGTTCGACGGTATGGATACCTGCGCGGTGGACGGGATGTGCGCGATCGATTGTCCCGTTCATATTAATACCGGCGATCTGATCAAGCGGCTTAGGCGGGAGAGCCATTCAGAGACGGGAAATAAACGCGCAGTCCTTGTAGCCAAACATTTCAAAATAGCCGAGCAATCAGCTCGCCTGGCGCTAAAAGTTGGTTTTGCGATAAACGGATTTTTGGGCCCCCGCGCTATGAGCCGGTTAACCGGGGGTATGAAAGCGCTGGCGCCCGGGTTTCCTCAATGGCAAACTTTTATGACGGCTCCTCCCCCGCCAGCAGTTTCGGAACCGGCGGACGCCGAATACGTTTACTTCCCTTCATGCGTCGACCGTATGATGGGCGCCGACGCTGAAAAAAACACGAACGGGGTCATGGAAGTTTTTCTAAGGGTCGCCAAAAAAGCCGGGGTCATTGTAGCGCTTCCTTCCGACGCAGTCGGGGTTTGTTGCGGTCAGCTTTTTTCGTCGAAAGGGTATGCGGAAGCATTTCAGTATACGGCTAACGAAACCGTTCAAAAACTGTGGCGTTGGTCGTTGGAGGGCGCTTTGCCGATCGTGACAGACGTGACTTCCTGTACGTTCACGCTGCAACATTGCCGTTCGGCATTGACGGAGGAAAATCAGGCTTGCTTTGATCAGTTACGAATCATGGACGTTATAGAATTTGCAGCCGCCGTTTTGTTACCGCGATTAAAGATCGTCCATAAAAAGAAAAAGATCGTTTTCCATCCGGTTTGTTCCGCTTATAAAATGAATCTGACGCCTGCGCTAGAGCAAATTGGCAAAGTATGCGCAGACAGGGCAGATATTCCAGTCGAGGCCGGATGCTGCGGCATGGCGGGCGACCGCGGATTTTATTACCCCGAATTGATCCGGGCGGCGACCCGCAAAGAGGCGGCGGAAGTTGGCGAGGAAGCCTACGACGGGTATTATTCGTCCGCCAAAACCTGCGAACAGGCGTTAACGTCGGCGACCGGCAAAAATTACCGCTCTGTTTTACAGCTTTTAGACGAAGTTTCCTAAATATTATATATATCCCGACGCGCATGTTTTTTATTTTTAAACATTAATCCTTATATTTGTCGCAATAAAAATATCTTAAAAATTATAAATTATGAAAATAAGAACCTTTTTTGCGGTTATCTGCTGCGCTTTTTGCGCGGCGCTGGCTTTTCCTACTTCTATCAACGCTCAAGGCGCCGTTAATAAGCCCGCCGCAGCATCCGCCGTACCGGATTCCCTTAAATATAAAGATTATTACGGATCCTATAAAATGGACGAAAACCCGTATGTCCAGAAAGTAAAAGCGTATTTTAAAAACGGCGCTTTATACGGACAGGCGGAAGGCTACCCGGAAGGTCCGCTTACGCAGACCCAGGGCGACGATTTCACTACCCAGGACGGAGCGGCCGCCGTTAGTTTTATCAGGACTGCGGGCGCTGTGACAGGTATCAAAGTGACTGCCCAGGGACAGGACATGATGGGTAAAAAAGAAGCCGAAGTCGCCGCGGCGGTAGCGGATTTTCAACAGTATACGGGAGATTATAAAATGGCCGAAGGCTCGCCGACGCCCAGTATGAAAGTGTACGTCAAAGACGGACAATTATACGGACAGGCCGACGGTTATCCTGAAACCAAACTGACGCTTGTTAAAGGAGACGAATTTTCAGAATCCAATTTTGGCGCTACCATTCTTTTTACGCGTAAAGACAATACCGTTAAAGGGATCAAGATCAGCGTTCAGGGAACGGAACTGGAAGGCGTAAAGTAAAATTTCGAGCGGTTTGAATTTGTCGCTATAAAAACCAACCCAATGAGTAAAGAATTTGTTTCCATATTGAGTCTTGTTTCTAACTTCATGACCATCTTTTTGATAGCGGGTTTTATGCCGCTGTCGGTCATCTCTTATTTTAGTTATCAACGGGCTAAGAAAGATTTAGAGTTTAAAAAAACGACGGCGCAGATGCAAATGAGCACCAGTAAGACGGTGCTTGAAACCTTTAGCAACGGGAAATATTTTCTCCCTGTGGGTTTTGCTACCCTGGTTTGTGTTTTAGGCATTACCCTGATCTCTTTTTCCAGCCAGCTTTGGCTAGGCGGAGACGCTCATATCGAGGCGGCGAGAAATCTTTTCCTTTTCGGCGCCCATTTTATGGACGATCTGTCGACGCCTGAAGCAAAAAAATTAGCCGAGCAAATATTGGGGCAAAATCTGACGGCGTTTGCTTTCGCTTTTATTGGCGGTTTTTTGTGGTCGGCTATGACCATTATTCGCCGGCTGATTGCCAATGATCTTCCGCCCAATGTTTATTATACATCCGGACTCAGGATGATGCTGGCAATTTCGCTGGCCATCGCCGGATCATACATATTGAATACAGGCGGCGACGAAAATTTTCTTAAATCCAGCCTGCCGATGATCGCCTTTCTCGTAGGGATGTTCCCGGAGCGTTTCCTGGATTTCTTCATCAACAAATACAAGCAATGGATGATGAACGCCGACATGAATACGCGCGTTCTGTCCCTTGAAAATATTGAGGGAATCAGTATGGCGCATCGAGAAAGGCTGGAAGAAATAGAGATTGATAACGCGCAAAACCTGTCTAACGCGGGCCTCAGTACCCTTATGTTGGAAACGCCGTACGAAGCGCGGCTACTGATCGACTGGATGGGACAGGCCAAACTGCTTTGCCTGGTAAAAGAAAAAATAGACAACCTAAGGAGCATCGGTATTCGCACCGTGTACGACCTCCGACTTTTGGCGAACGATACGGCGTCCATTCAAAAAATAGCGACGGCGGCTAACGTTAACCCGGTCATGCTGGGGACGATCTTTAACGAAGTTTCGCAGGATTTTGGCATCGATACGCTCCATACGTTCCTGATTAACCTGAACACGCTGTCCGATCAGTCAAAACAGGATGCTCCGGTTTCCAATATAAAGAACAACCGCGTCGAGGCTAACCGCCCGCAAGTGAACATTGGCGCTTTAAGCGGCGCAGATCAAGGCGCTTACGTCGCGCCGGTCGTCGTTTCCAACGCGCCGCAGCCAACGTCTGCGCCAACGAACAATACGTCGCAGCAGCCTTCCGCAACTGCCGCGCCTACCAACGTTCCGTCGCCCGTTCAAAAGCCTTCGAGCAATGGCGGCGCTCATATACCGCTTCCGCCCGTTTCGAGACCGACCGTGACGCAACCGCCTGTCGTAAAAAACCCGAACTATTCGATCCCGGATAATATTCCGAACGATATTCCTGCCGGCGTCCCGACTGTCGATCTTCCCGGCGATCCGGCGATGATCGCCAAGCCGGGCATAGAACCGCCGCCGCAAAGAGACGCCAGCCTTCCTCCAACGAACAATTGATCGTTTGAGCGGTTTTAGCTATCCCAATAGCCGACAATTCGAGATTCGAGTGTCGGCTATTATTATAAAAACCGACGATTCTTGCATTATACAGGTATCTTTTTCCATGTCGATACAAAAAGTCATTATTACTACCCGCGTAATTTTAGAACGCGAAGGGCTCTATTTTTACCTGGAACAAGTCGACCCGCGCGGCGGCGGATTTACTTTTCCCGGCGGGAAAGTAGAAAAAGAAGAGTTTGCCAAAGAAGCGCTTGTGCGGGAGGTCTTTGAAGAGATCGGCGTTACGGTCAAAAAAAAGGCGCTCGTCCTGGCTCACGTCGTTTATAAGAAATTAAAGAACAGTACCGAGATCATTTTTTTCTTTACTACCTCTAAGTGGAAAGGGGAGCCTCAAATAAGAGAACCGCTCAAGTTTAAAAATTTTATCTGGCTTCCATCGACTACTTTCCCAGCAAAGACGCCGCGTATCCTAAAGTACGCGCTCGTGAAAATGGGACAGGGAAAATTATATTCCCAATATCCCAAAGCAACTAAAACCAAGGTTCCGTCCCGGTCAAAATGAGGGGATACAGGGCTATTCATGCCCGACCCTTTTCCATGATCGGCGGAAGATGATACGGGCGGGTTTATATTCTTGTTCGACTCATTTAAAGGGTCGGCTCCTATAAATGTGCGGCAAAAAAAGAATCCCGAATTTTACGCTTGTAAAATTCGGGATCATTCAGGTTGGACGGTCTAAGGGCCGGTTTAAGCGCCGGTTTAAGGGCGGATCGCAGCGCCGGGGGTCCACAGATTGTTGCGCGGATTGATATCCGGCAATAAATGATCGGGGTCGACGGTAACAGAATTGACCAGCGCCGTTGAATTGGTTTTGAACGTGAATTTACTTCCGCGCTGCCAGACTTCCACTGGTAGTTTGATCCGTTCTTTGGTTCCGCCTTTATAATTGATCTCTACTTCCACCGGGAAAGCCATTTTCTCTAAGTTTTCAAGCGTGATCAATGCGCCTTTTTCAGGGGTCTGATCGACATACCGGACGTCAAGAGCGGCGACGTCGAATTTCCATTTCTGGTAGAACCATTCTTTCCAGAACCAGCCGAGGTCTTCGCCGGAGGCGTCGTCCATGCTTTTGAAAAAGTCCATTGGCGTGGGGTGTTTAAACGCCCAGCGATGAACATACGTCCGGAAAGCGTAATCGAAACGGTCGGGTCCTAAAATGGCTTCGCGGAGAATGCGCAACCCGACGGCGGGTTTTTCGTAGGCTTCGTCGCCAAGATTAAACCGCTGCAGCACGTCGGCGCTGGTCATAATGGGATCGGAGTTGTCGCGCAAGAGTCCTTTGGCTTCCCGCTGCGTGTCTTTTTTATCGAAATATTCGCCTTTGTTGAAGCTTTTATCGGCGAGGCTGTTGATGAAGGTATTGAAACCTTCGTCCATCCAGGCAAATTTGCGCTCGTTGGAGCCGACAATCATCGGGAACCAAGTATGGCCAAATTCGTGACTAGTGACGCCAAACAGGCCGCCGCCCGTAGAGCCCGAACCGCAGAAAACCAGGCCCGGGTATTCCATTCCGTATTCAGGTCCGGCGACGTTGACGGCGACGGGATACGGATATTCATATAAATATTCGGAATAATATTCGATAGCGCTTTTAGTATATTCCGTCGCCCGCAGCCAGGCGGTGGAGTCTTTAGCGCTTTCAACAGGGTAAACAGACATGGCCATACATTTTCTGCCTCCGACCAGGTTGATCCGCGCGGCGTCCATGATAAAAGATTTGGAAGCTCCGAACGCCACATCCCGGGCGTTCTTGCACCGGAAGCGCCAGGTCAGCCGGCCGTCTTTACCGGCGGGGCGTGAACTAGCCTGCAACACTTCGTCGGCGGTGCGGATCATGACGGTCTTGTCGCTGTTGGCGGCCAACACTAACCGACGGTTTTGCTCCGCCGTATATACTTCGGCGCCGTTAATCAACTCGCCGGAGCCTACGACGATAAAACTGGACGGTACATTAATAGCGTATTCAAAATCGCCATACTCAAGGTAAAATTCTCCCTGCCCGATGTAGGGCAAGGTATTCCAACCCTGGATATCGTCGAACACGCACATCCGGGGGTACCACTGAGCAACTTCATAAATTCTACCGTTCTTCGTCTTCATCATTCCCATCCGCAATACGTTGCCGTCCGGGATCTTGAAGGAATAGCTGATAGAAAACTTAACGACGCCGCCTTTTTCATTGACAGGCTGGTCGAGCCGAATCTGCATCCGGGTATCGTTAATAATATAATTAGCCCCCGCTTTTCGCCCGTTCTGTTCCAACTGAACGGATTTGATCTGGTAGCCGCCGTCGAAACCCATCGCCCGACCCGACGCGCCGCTCTCGCCGGCAACTACCGCTCCGCGGGAGGTTTTACTGAACAGGTTTTGATCGAGCTGCAGCCATAAATAGGACAGTTTTTCCGGCGAATTATTGGTATAGGTCACCTCCACGTCGCCGGTCACGATTTGCGTACTGTCGTCTAAGCTGGCGTTGATCTTATAACTGGCATTGTTCTGCCAATACTGCGCGCCGGGCGCGCCGGAACCGCTCCGCGTGGGCGTAGAAACGGTGTAGTTGAATAGGGGATCGAATAAATCGAGCGGCTGGTAGGTTGCCGCAGTTTTATCCTGAGCAGTGATGGCGTGCGCAATAGCTAGCGCGAAATAAAAAAGCAGGTATTTTTTCACTGTACGAAGTTTTAAGCTCCTTTGGGGCCGTTAGCGGATGAGGTAAATTATTTTCCGTCACTAATTTGGCGGCGGTCTCCTTGCAAAAATAGTAAAGAAAAGAATATGGCTGCTTTAAATAACGACTAATATAAAGTTTTTACTGCTTAATAGCGGTTTTCGACGGTTATTGGATAATGTAAAATCGCCAATGAAATTGTCATGCGGCAATGCGGCCATCCGAATTTTCAACTTAAAAAGTAAATTGGCTTTTTATATTATTGGGATCTACTTGAGAAACCCCTTCAAAAGTAATACCTTTTGAAGGGGTTTCCTTTTTAACTACGGATTTTAGAACACCGCCTTCTCCGCCCTTTCTCTCCCCGCTTCCAGATCCTTTTGTACGCTTTCAATTTTGGAGGCAATGGTTGCCAGCGCGATTTTGCCCAAGGGCATACGCAAAGGGGCCTCTCCGCT
>JBBRMZ010000070.1:0-21059 GCA_038230555.1 Chitinophagales bacterium | reverse complement strand
CGATATTTTGATACACTTGTTTTCAATGATAAAATCCGTAATAACAACCTCGGGCAAATTCAGTAAAACGCTATATGATTCCAATATTGACATGCTCAAAATTACACCTTTTTTTTAACCCATTAAAATTGTCACAGAACCGATATATTTGACCAACTGGATCGCATTTCTTAGAACCCTACTCATTTAACTCCTTCAAATTCGCCTTATACAATTCAAACATATATTTAGCCGGGCTATAGCCAATGGCGACCTTGTTTTCCGCGACGATATAATATTCGATTTGGGAGAATTCGCCTTTAGGATCGATCAGGACGCTGAACACTTTATCGCCCGCTTTCTTATCGGGACCGTCGCCGTCGTCTTTCATGAAGGCCGTTTTATAAGAGCTTTGGGGGCTGATCCGGTAAAATAACCTGACTTGCTTAGGATAGTTTTCAATGGTTGCTGTGATGCGAAACGTCGTTACGGGAATGTTGGAGTATTTTTTTCTCTTGTCTGGTTTTACTTTGGCAACGGTGGGCGGAATAAAGGAGAGCGCCGGGTGCGCTCTTAAATATTGCGTTCTTTTTTCCATTAACTCCACGATCCCCGGCTTAATAATATTGTCGGTGGAAACCGTGTTGATTAGGCTGTTTTTAAAATCGGACGGAGAAAATCCGCCTTTTTCCGGGCTATTATAGAAATAAGGCGCTACGAGCGCTTGCAGCGCTTTGGCTCTTTTTTTATACCAGCCGTTCTGAAAGTTATCGATACAAATCTGACGGACATGCGTGAGATAGACTTTCTGCATTTCTTCGTTTTTCAGGACCTGCGCGATCAGCGGTTTGTTTGGGTTGTCCGCATTCAAAAAAACGTCCAACCTCTGTAGCGCTTCGAGTTTCAGGTTCCCGCCTTTCCCGGTATTTTGAAATCCTCCGAAACAATCGTACAGATCGGTCAGGAAAGGGCTGAAATGGGCCGGTCCGTCTTCATACAGCATGTATTTGTCGCTGTATTTCCCTGAATAACTGGCAAGGTTGGCGGTCACCGTATTAAAAGCCAACATCCAAAGGAGTTTATCGCCGTTGATGTGCCGGTGAAATTTATTAGGCTCTTCCAGCAGCGTCTTTGAAAAAGACTGCAGATCGTTCCAGTTAAAATTGCCGGAAGCCTCAAAATTGCGCTTACAACAGTCCAGCGCGTCTTCAAACATCAACGAACCGTACGTTAGGCTACGGCCGTCGCTTTGGCCGGACTTTAGATAGCCAATCGGCTTGACCAGCGCGCCGTTAGAACTTTTAAAACTGGCGGTGAGAAATAAAGGATCGGCGGCTTCCCCGTTGATGAAGACGCCCCGGTTTTCCCCGTTTACGGTGAAGTTCGCATAACTGGCTTTGGGCGCCGGAAAATACTTCCCCGCTATTTCGGAGCCCAGCATTTCCCTGACAAGGCTTGGATCGTCGAACGCGTTGGACAATTCAACGATTGTATGCCCCTGGTAGTTTTGGGCGGTATCCTTATAATTGAATTCGATATGCCAGGGATTGCGCCGGTCGCCCATCCGGTTTGCCTCGCCGCTTTGATACCGGACGCCCACGTTTTTAAAAGTCGCGCCGTCGATGGTAATTTCGCCGGCGACCATTTCATTGCCGTGGGGCAGATCAAAAAGTGGGCAAAAGGGCTGCCGGAATTATCCGGCGCGCCGGTTGTAGAGGCTTATTTCTCCAAAAAGCCTTTATGGACGGAGTAATCGAAGCCGGCTTTGCGGTGGTTACGCGTTTGCGCAAAGACGCTTATTTACGATACGCTTATCCGGGACCCCGAAAAGCGGGCCGGGGAAGGCCCAGAACGATCGACGGCAGGATAGACCTCAAAAATCTAAGTTCCCAACATTTCAAAATGTTCAGGCGGGACGAGGACGGAACGCGGTATTATGAAGGCTTGGCGCACGTCAGAAGTTTATTCAAATTGCATTTATCAGTATTACATTGGCAAAAATTTTGAACGCTAATTTTAAACATACTCTAACTTATTACAAATTATAGCAATCCCGCTACTTAACAATGTACCATGAGGATTTCCCATCTGTAACGACTGTAAAATTTTGAAATTGATCTTTTATTTCAAATACTGACAATCCATTAATTGTCTCATTTTGCTGTGGTTTTATTGATATTTTATTATTACTTATATCAGTCTTTACAAATGATATTTTCTTATTCATGGCCTCTTTGGCTAAAGGTAACATCAAGGTTAATTTTCCGTTGGCAGCATTTGCCATTATAGTCGTTTCGTTTGAAATTGCGACAGAAGAATCTTTCAACGGACTCAATACAACCAATCTTTCTTGTATTATGTCATTCCAATTTTGCCCGTCAAAAACTTTGAGTTGCTTTCTATTGTCTTGATATGCCAAATTACCGCTCAAGTCGTTGATATTATTATTGTTCCACTTATGGTTAACTATACTTGGGAGATTTTCTTCACTATCATATTTTTTAACGCTGAAAGCATTACCTTTTTTACTCTCAATATACGCCAACCTCCATTTTAAAGGTTCTGTCCTGTTCGAAGCCCCGTTCTCCATAAAAACGGCACTTTCTCCTACTTCTAAAGTCACTTGCGACGACGGCAAACTCAATCCCGTCTTAGGAAAGGCATCATTACCCAACAAGGTAATACTATGTCTTAATTCATTTGTTACTCTCACCCAACCTTGCGTATTATCATCAAAACCATTAGGTGGTCCAAGAATTAAAGCAGGGTCATCCTTGTCAAAATCTTTGCGTTTCATAAAAAGATGTTCAGTAGATATGGTAGTGTCTGAATTAATCTTTTTGACATTCTCATCTGTTAAAATTAAATGAAAGCTTACAACCTTCAAAGTTCCTCTATCCGCCCAATCTATTCTCACGGGTTGCCCAAATGATACGTCGCCTACCAACCTGCCTTCATATAATCCTCTTGAAAATATTTTTGAAATAAGACTTTGTTCTGAGGATATTGTATAGATGGTATCATCATCTCGCCATGGAGATTGTATTTGAGCAGGATAAAGTTGGCTGCCTCTTACGTAACTATCAATATAGGCTCCCTCATCAGTAGTATAAAGAATAGGAGGCAACTTAACATTACCTGGATAACTATTAATAAAAAGACCACCGGCTTCTAAGTAATAAACGCCGCAGCCTAAAGCTAGCGGACATTCCCACCGAGAATCGCCAAAATAATTACCTGCTATTCTTGCGCCAAAAGTAACAGGGCATATATTACTATTATCTCTTAGTATGCCAATAAAAATCGCAGGGAATAAATTGCTATCAAACTGAACGCGTGTAACATTAGGGCCATACTGACTTGAGAATCTGAACGCGGACGCTCCCGACTGTCGAGCCAACCCACCTATAATGTCGTTTGTGTTATTGTCTGTATGCGTATTTTCCCTATAATGCGATCCTATTCCTATTGAAAACAATACGCTTTTTAAACTGGAAGTGTCCTTATATTTTTTTCCTAACAATAGTTTATTAGAATCAATTATTTTTCTAATTGCATATTGTCCGATAAAAGTTTCCTTATTAAATATATTGGTATCAATTTGAATAAAATCTCCGGTTTGAATCCCAAATTCAAGCAAATTAATATTACTAAATACTACAGTATCGGAATAAATCGCCTTAATAGTCGCAGGCTTAATGATAGTGTTTCGCTGTACCTGTGAAAATAATAATCTACTATCAGAAGAATTTGAAATTCTGTGGCCATTGGTCACAAATGCACAATTTTCAAAGTTGTTATTGTCGTTTATATGATAATGACAACTATCTGAGTAATCTATTACTGTATTTCCTGAAACGTATGGATTTGTACCTTTCTCTGGATCACTGGGCGCATTTAACAGTACGCCATTTTGACGGGCGTCATAAAAACCGCAATTTTTGAATGTTGAATTAGAACATCCGCGTAATCTTAAACAATTATTCGACTTATAACCGGCGCTAAATCCAATATCTGCTATTTCTGTATAAGTACGTAGTACCATTATACTTTCCATAGGCGCGCCTGCCTGAATTACGGTAAGTTGTCTATCAAGTTCGCCACCCGGATAACCAAATATTTTTACACTATATTTTCGAGTTGCATCTTTACCAGTGTTTCTAGTTTCTAATTGTGAATTGACCAAATAAGTTCTTGCCTGAAATTTTAATGATTTCATTTTGCTTATTGCAGAATCAATTGCTCTTTGGATAGCTTTTGAATCATCGGTCTTGCCGTCGCCCTTGGCGCCAAAATCCTCAACGTAAAGATAGCTCGTATCCCTAAGGTAAATAGGCTGGGCAGTCACCGCGTAAATCTTTAGGAAAAATAAAAAGATTATGATTTTGAATTTTAAAATTTTCACTGGATTTATGCTTTTGGTGAAATAATAAATAGTAAGATAAAAATAAACGATGTTATATAAGTATTATAAGTAGTCGAATAAAAATAAACGCGGTTATGATTTTTATAAATAACTTATAATCAATGAATTAAAAGCTAATAGCTAACAGCTAATAGCTACTTACGACCCTGCAAAAGTATAGCGCTTTTTTTGAATAAAAAATAATGATATAGCTAACTTTTGTTAGTCTGTTTCAACTTTATTTGGGGAAAATCACCGGTCCAAATATTTATTAACGGCTTCCCTGGCATTTGCGACATGAAGTTTTTGATATATTTTATGCAAATGTTGTTTGACCATGTGAAAGCTGCAATGCGCCTCATCGGCGATTTCTTTATAGAATAATCCCTTAGCCAATAGTTCCAAAATTTGTACTTCTACCGGCGTTAAATTCCATAGAATAATGGCCTGCCTTTGAGAGGGGGAAAGACCGTCATTAATAGTTTGGAATGTTAGAAGAACGCGACGGGCAATCTCCGGAGACATAGGCGAGCCGCCTTCGTTTAACTCCTGGATGGCTTCCAAAACTTTAACTTGGGCAGTTTTCTTCAGGATATAACCGGTGGCGCCCGCTTTGAGCGAATTGAAAAGCGCCTCGTCGTTTTCAAAAACGGTGAACATCATAAATTGGCTTCCTGGACATTCCCGCCGGACCTGCCGGATGACGTCGATCCCGGATTCGGTGGGCGAAAGTTGTATATCCATCAATATTACGTCCGCTTGTAGGGTTGGCAAACGTTGTACCGCGTCGGCGGCGTTGCTAAAACTTCCAACGCAGGCGTAGCCTTCCGACCGGTTCAGGATATCCGTCCATAAATGGCGCAATTCCGTGGAATCTTCTACAATAGCGACTTTGATCATTGGTATGTATATTTTATTTCCGGGCTAAAGTTGAAGTTTTTACGCCGGTTCCTGCCAGATTTGATAGCTAACTTTTGTTAGTTAAATTTATGCTTGCATTTTTACTATTTAGTATTACTATTAAACATGAGTTATGAATTAGAACGGCTGTTTGACGATTGTCTAGCTCTGTTATAACATTTGAAATTAAATAGTCCTACCATTCAAGTGGAAAACAAAGTAGGCGAAGCCAGAAACTCCCGGAAAAAGCGATTTTGGCTCTTTTTGAGAAAGGCGGGGCGCTTGGTGACCCGCTTTTCTCAAAAAAGAACCAAAACGCCCCCTCTTCACCGCGCCGAAGGCGCGGCGCCGGCGCCTTAAATAAGAAAAATGCTTATAAACCGTTGAAAATTAAGTAATTTAATTCATAACTCACGTTATTAAATATAAAGTAGCAATTTTGGAGTCGCAACTATAATAAAGTTCGCCATCTATTTTTAATGCTGGTAAGATAAATAAAAAACGGATCGCACACAACTCATAACTCATAACTATTGAACTATTCTTCCGGCAAATAAAAGTTTAAAATAACCGTCGTACCCGGACTATTGGAAAATATATGGAACTCGCCGCCAATTTTTTCCATTCGATCGCGCATATTATGTAAACCATTGCCCGCGCCTTCCCCCGCTATGAACCCTTTTCCATTGTCCGAAATGCGAATTTCCATTTTTAATCCTGCGCAGATAATCAGGATTTCCGCCCTTGTCGCTCCGGAGTGTTTGACAATGTTATGCAGGGCTTCTTTAAAGCACATTTTGAGGTGCCGGCGCATTTCGCCGGGAATATTTTTAGACAGAACGGCTTCATCCAAATCGGGCAGTGGGAAAGTCAAATCTAAAGCGTGGGTTTCCTCTAAATAGTCGAACGCATAGCGCCTGAAGTGATGAATCACCTGCGAAACCATATCTTTTTTCGGATCGGTAGCCCAGATAATATCGGACATATCATTGATCATTTCTGTTGCCAGGAAAATGATCTTCTGTAATTGTTTTCGCTTTTCCTCGCTTCCTTCGCCATATTGCGCGTTGGCTCCAAGCAATTGTATAGTGGATAGTCCCGAACCCAGATCGTCGTGCAGATCCGCCGAAATCCTTTTCCGCACCTTCTCCACCGCGTGCTGTTTTTCCAGCACGTCCAGCCGGTGTTTATAATTCAGACCCAGGTTCAGACAAACGCCGTCCAGGATACTCCCCGTTACGCTGCCATAGGCGTCTATATCCCGCGCCTCCCCTACCCATCCAAGCGATAATAAATAATTATAGATCAGCCGGCTCGCCGTAGCGATTACCAGGAATGCAACGCCCAGCATCAGGTATTTCACGAGCGGGGACGGCTGCATATAAATGAGGATGAGCAGATACACGTCGACCCCGATCCCGACCGTTGTGAAAGTTTGAAAAAAGGCGTAGGTATATTCCAGGTCTTGCGTCGCGGCGTAGATCGTTAAATTAACAATGGTCCCCGCCAGCAGGAACCATTCCGTTTTACGGCATTGCAGGTCTAAAAAAGGAAACCGGCGGGCGCTGTCCAAGTAATGGCGCACAAAACGGGAATAAAAAAAAGTCATCAGCGCCATATAGACCACAATAGACGACGTCAGCCAGTTCTGCCAGTCGCCCGCGGCGCCCAGTTCAAACCGGCGGGCGATATACACGTAAATAACGCCGGTGAATAAAAACAGCCAGTAATAAATATATTCCTTTTTCCGCCTGCTCCACGCCAGGCTGCCGATAAAGAATAATTGAAAAAAGGCAAGACCAAAAGCAAACATCAGCCAAAACGCGATGGATTGATTTTGGAAAAACTCGTGTTCCGTTTGGCGATAGAATTGTTCGCTTGGCTGCAGGTTCAGTTGAAGCGAATCCTTTGCCTGCCATTTTTGGGCAAACGCTTTAAAATAACAGATAAGAGCCGTTTCAGATATAGGAAAATCAAAAGACAAATGCCGCCGATGTAGCGGCGTATTGTCGCCCGATTCTGCAATATGCATCGGCAGCGCGCGTCCGTTCGCTTCATAGCCGTCAACAGTTTCATATTGAAAAAAATCGAGCGTAACCGCCTGAGGTATTTTTTTAAAACAGATTTTATACCAAGCCGTCAACTCCGTTTGCCGGATCTTTGTTTGAGCGCTCAATTCCGAACATCCTTCAAATTGCAGATCCGTCAGCCGGTTCCAGGAAGCGTGATGAAATGGCAGCTTGGAGATGGCCAGCGTAGCCGGTGCCGCCTCCTGCCAGCCGACGGAAGCTGTAACAACTTCAGAGTTCTGCCCTTTTACAATCGCTGCAACGACGCAGGCTATCAATAAGACAATATTCCAGTAATAAGCGAGGTAATTTTTGAAAATGGCAAAGATCAGGAGGTTCATTGGCGGTTTGGATTAAATCATTTTCACATAACCCCTGATCGGAATAAACACAACGTCGGCAATAACAAACCGCCATCAAAAACAAACAGAGGATACCGCGGCAATTTAATATATATTGTTATTTGCAACCCTGTTATTGATGAATTTATTTTCTGAATGAACCGGTCATGTTAAAATAAACCCGTTTCGCCCGGGCAAAAAAAACCGCCAGACGAAATTTTCGCCGACGGTGATATAAAATATTTTTATACGTTCAAAAGACGATTCTATTAAGTTGGCAGTTAATCTTTAATTTGGTTTTGCATAATATATTGATAAGTACACGTTTAAATCTTTTATAACCCATAACCCATAACTACTTAATGTGCCGGATTATTCGGATTAGCCCTTGCAGCCGCTACCTGGTGTTCCATCAAATCCCGGATCTCCGCCAGCAACTCGTCGGTTTTCTTCAGTTCCGGCGGAACAGGTTTTCTGCCCAGCGCCAACAGAACAAAATAAATCGCCGCGCCGATCAGGGCAAATTCAATAATATTCTGAATAATATCCCCCCAGCCAAAAGCGATCTCCTGACCGCCGTGAATCATGCCCATTGACTCCCCGCCCGCGCTATGCAAAGCCGAGGTGGCAACGCCTTCGGAACTGTGTACTGCCCCCTGCACGGTATGAGCGCCTCCTTCGGCGGCGGCTCCTTCTACCGCATGAGTCCCGCTGCGCAACACAATTTTTTGATCTTCCAGGTTCAGATCGCCCGGCAACAACAAGCTGACCAACGGCATAATGCCTCTTCCAACGAAAGAATGAACGACTTTTTCAAACGCCGCGCCCATCACAAGACCCACTGCAAGGTCCATAATATTGCCCGCCAACAGGAAATTCTTTAATCCTTTTAACATAAGTTCTAAATTTTGTAGTGAAAAAACTTGATTTTTACAAAACAAAAATAACGCGTCCTACCCAATCTTTTTAGGGTTTTTAAAAATTAATCAATTATTAATCTTTCAACCTATTCAAACATTCATAATCTACAACTTATCTATGCGAATAGTGTTTAAAAAAGCTCCAAAAGTCTGCTGAACGATAGACCCGAAAAACCAGAAGTGAATACAACGGGAACGTAGACCCTTTCATCCCATAAATCCCGACCCGGATATCCGTTAATCCTCAATAACCATCCATTTTCGTCAACCCCTTGAGTTACATATAAGGCATACATAAGCCGTATATAAGCCGTACACAAGCCGTATATGATGCATACATGAGTCAGATCTGTTACCGCACTTAGATTGTATTCAGTTTGGGAATAGGCTGACCTAAAAGGTAACTCAAAAACGCCGTATAAGTCATAGTTTATTGTTGGATATCCATAAAATGCAGCTCGGAGTTAAACCGCTATTGCTGGTTTTTAACCCATTTTTCGCATTTTTTATTAAAGAAGTATTTTCAACGCCGCTATCTGGCAAAAGAATCCGACCACATAACCCAGCGCCAGTTCTTTTGGCTGATGCGCCCCCAGGATTAGCCGCGCGCTGCCTACCAGTCCTGCAATAAAGATCGCGCCGATCAATAACAGATTGACGCTTACCTGCACCGTTTCCCCCTGCGCCTCGCCAATCGCAAAATTACCGTAGCTGAACATCCACATCATCACGGCCACCATACCCACCAGCCCGCCCGCGCCCGTAGCATGTAAACTCACTTTATAAAATAGGTTAATTAAAAAATCAATAAAAAGCGCCGCTGTAGCGCCCAATATGCAAATGGCAAATGCCGTCGGATACCCCGTGCCGCTCGCCAAACTTTTAAATACCCATAAATAAAACACCGCCGTAGAAATAAAAGGACCAATCCGTTCCTGTTTATCCTTCATTTCAAAAGATTTGATCATTCCTAAACTCTTCATCAAAACGATAGAAAAGAACGGAAGGAAAAAAGTGGAAGCAAAAACAACGAGGATCAGTTTCTTCCCTTCCCCAATGTTATTGATCCCAAAAAGATATGGATTCACCAACAATTGGATCATGAGCATATACGTCGCCATCAGCAACGGATGGAAAATGATCGAAATCAAATGCGCAAAAAACCGGAGTATCAAAATAGAGTTTTTAAAAGCGGCGTCCGTTGAAAATACCGTCACTGTAAAGACGCTTTACAAATGTAGCGCTTATCCGTACAAAAAAACGCCCGATATTCAAAAAAGCGGCGTTAAGTTCCCTCAACGCCGCTCTCTATTTCATAAACTACTTAAAATAAATAGATTACATAATTTACAATTGACAATTAATAATTTACAATTTATCGCTGTATTTGCAAATACCCCGACAACTTCTGCCCGCTCATGGTCGCTCCGTTGATTCCCTGCCCCAGGTCCAGTATCCAGAAATAAGTCCCTTCCGGCAGTTTTTTACCTTCCCAGGTCCCTTCCCAATCGTTTTGATAACTCCGGGCTTCATGCACGAGGTTACCCCAGCGATTGAATACCGTTAACTGGTTATCCGGGTATTTTTCAAGCCCGAGGATCGTAAACATATCGTTAACGCCGTCGCGGTTTGGCGAGAATCCGCTGAAGACCATTACTTCGTCGCAGAAAACGTCTACATAGACCGTCGCCGTGTCGGCGCCGACAATATTGGTAATCGAGTACCGGAAGCTGTCGCGGCCGCAACTATCTGGCGCCGGAGTATAAACCACGACTTGAGTACTAGTGTCCACTTCCGCCCTGCCTTTTCTCGGCTCCACAATGATCTTGATCGTGACCGGCAATCCATGTAATATGTCGTTTATCAGGACCGGTATGGACTTAGGCGAATTTTTCGTCGTCGATACATGGTCGTCCACCGCTTTCGGCGGCGTAACAGATACGTTGGACGGCAACACCTGGACGATCAATTTGGTCGTATCGCAATTGCCCCGGCCGTCGCACAGAACTAAGCAGGCTGTATCCATTCCCTCGCGAACGCCCAAGTAAGTAACACAAGTCCCGTTGATCGCAAACCGGACATTACCGGTCGCGTTTTGCGCGCAAAGGTTAATCAGCGTCCAGTGTGCCGGCCCTTCAACCGTAGGATTAATTCTGGCGCTGATTGCGCTGGTATCAACGCAATAAACAGAGTCTTTACCAATTTTGATATACCGGCCGGCTGTGCGCGATTCGTTCATTCTTTCCGGCAATACATGAACAATAATCTGCGTCGTATCGCACCGGACGGTCGGGTCGCCCGTTCCGTTTGGTCCGCACCGCTGTATACAAATGGTATCCGTTCCGGTTCTCAACCCGACGACTGTAACACAATCCGTACTGTCGTGCAGCGTCAGACTGATCGATCCCTTAGGCCCGCAAATATTCGTAAGAATCGTATTTAACGGATTTAATGCGACGGAACCTCCGTCGGTAAATGTCCGGTCTTTCAAACAGAGGGTTTTAGGGCGGCCTTTGTAAATAACGGTATCTATGCCCGTATGCGTAATGATCGGTCTTGATTCGCGGCAGTTTACTGCTATTGCGACCGTATCCGCGCAACCGGTGATTTTATTTCGGAAAATCAGTCGGTGAGCGCCGACGGACAAATGTATGCTCGTTTGTCTTCCGGTGATCTGCCGGTCCGGCATGATCGTCGCAATCGGAATCCCGTTTTTAGACCAATCCATAATACCATACGCAACGCCCTTGCGCCCTCCGATGATCACATAGTTGGAAGCGAACAGTTTCCAGTTCCCGCCTGCGTCCCAACGATTCATCGAGTCAACCAATGCCGCGATGGTCGGCATAACCCCGCTAAACCGGAGCGGCCCGATCGTCCAGGAATCCAATCGCCAGTTTCCTTGCGGATGCGGGGTCGTCAAGGTATAATATGGATATTGAGTGATCGAATCCACGCCGCAATCGGTCATCGGAGCCGCTAAAACGACGCCGTTATCGGTAATAATGTAATTCGGCAGATCGTTCCGGTCAATATTGGTACAAACGCTTGCAGAGTCCGCGCAATTGACGTCGAAAGTAACCGGCCCGGTATAAGCCGGGTTACAAAGACTCAGGTCCGTTTGAATATGAATGATATAAACCGTCGTATCATACCCGCCGTTTGTTTCCCTCGCGCTGACACAGATCGTGTCCTCGCCAATGGCCCCGCCCGCTTTGTAACGGATACAACCGTTATCGTTCAGGTCGACCGTTCCTTTCTCCCGGTTCTGATGAACGCCGCCGTTGCAGAACCTGGCTCCGCCCGTTACGCCGTCGAACCGGAACAGAAAGGAGCAAACGGTATCGGTATGATTGACAATAACGGAACTGAACACGGTATCTTTTTTCCCGCCGGCAGGCCTTGAAATACAACTATCATTTACCGTCAGACCGCTTAAGGTATCCTTGCATCCCCTGCCGTCGATTACGGTTACGCTGTAAACGCCCGCGCCGAGGGTATCTCTAATCGATTGACTATTAGAGCGGGTTTGGTCGGACCATTGGATGAGGTAAGGCGCGATTCCGCCTGTAAGTTGAAGACTAATTTTACCATCCACCGCGCAAGTCCTTGCCCGAACGGTCGCCGTCGCTTTTAGAGCGCAAGGCACGACCGTATCTGTTGGGCAATGTAAACTACTGTCTGCCACTATAATAGGTTCAATTCTCGCCATACATTTCAAGGAATCGGTTACCGTCAGGCCATACCTCCCTGGTGCCAAATTCGTCCGGTTTTTCGGTTGCCCGCCGCCCGTCAGGTCAGACCAAGCGTATTGGAGTGAACCAACGCCGCCGTCAACTGTCGTCGCTATACTTCCCGCCTGCGTACAGGTTTTCGCTTTAGCCGCCGCCGACGCTTTCAGGGTGCAGTTGGCCGAATCATTCGGACAATGCAAACTGCTATCCCTTACAAGGATGGAATCTACAGAAACCATGCAATCCAAAAAGTCGGTTACAGTCAGGCTATAGACGCCCGGCTCCAGACCTGTCCGGTCTTTCGGCTGCCCGGCGCCCGTCAGATCGGACCATTTATACCGGTTTAAACCCAAACCGCCGTTCGCGATCGTCGTTATACTACCCGCCTGCGTACAGGTTTTCGGTTTCGCCACGACAGAAACTTTTAGCGTGCATCGGTTAGAATCAATCGGACAATGCAAACTGCTATCTATAACTACAATAGAACTTACTAAAACCATGCATCTTAAAGAATCGGTCACGGTCAGACTGTAAAGGCCCGGAGCCAGCGTCGCGCGATCTTTCGGTTGCCCGGTACCGGTTAGGTCTGACCAGTTAAAATGATATGGCGCTAAACCGCCCGATATCGTGGTTGACGCCGAGCCGGCTAAAGTACAGGTTTTGGGTTTTGTAGATACAACAATCTTCATCGTACATTTTACCGTCGTGTCGACCGTACAATGTATGGCGCTATCTGTCACCACCATCTGATTAAGTACGACTTTGCATTTCAAAGAATCAGTAATTGTCAGGCTATAAATACCCGGCTCCAGCCCGGTCCGGTTTTGCTGGCTTCCGGCGGCTGCCAGGTCGGACCAATTATAAGTATATGGAGCCAAACCGCCGCTGACCGTCGTAACAATAACGCCTTTTCGTGTACAGGTTTTCGCTGACGCTTGGAAAGCGGCTTTCAACGCGCAACCCGCCGTGTCAATATGACAACGCACGGCGCTATCCGCTACAAGAATTTGATCGACAACCGTTCTGCATTTTAAAGAATCGGTGACCGTCACGCTGTAAACGCCCGGCGTCAGTTCCGTCCGGTCTTTTGCCTGTCCGCGTCCGCTCAGATCCGACCAACTGAATTGATAAGGCGCCAGACCCCCAATCACAGTTATGTTTATTTTGCCATTACCTGCGCAGGTTTTGTTCTCCGCCACAGAGCGGGCGCTCAAAGTGCAGGTATCCGTACCCGCGCAATGGGCCGTATCTGTATGCACAACAATATTGGTTACAGCGATTTGACATCCTTTTTGATCTGCTACGTTGACCGCGTAGGTTCCGGCAGAAAGCCCGTTCCTGTTTTGCGGCTGCGCGCCGGCGTTCAGGTCGCTCCACTTGAAAGTATAATTCCCCGATCCGCCCGATACGTTCAGTTGAATAAACCCGCCCGCGTGACAAGTCTTGTCTCCGGTCGTTACGTTAGCTAGAATAGCAGAAGGCGCTATTACTTTAAACGCTTTGGTCGTAACAATGCAACCATTGGAGTCTGGAACCTGTATAAAATAGTTCCCGGCAGCAAGACCTCCATTGATCGCGGGGTTATTACCGTCGTCCCTGATCTCGGCGCTTAAGTCCGCAGGATAAATCCTGTAATCTACTTTGCCGTCAGTGCTTCCAATACAACTGACCGAAGGCATTGTCATTGTATCGGTTATTTGGATCGAGGCCGCGACCAGCGTTTCATTTTGTAGCGTAAATCCGACCGTTTTAACGCATCCGGTCAGCGGATCGTTGATGGTGATTTCGTAAGCGCCCGCTTTCAGATCGGTTCGTATGTTAGAGGTTCCCCAGCTATAATGATATTGGGCCGATCCTCCAGTTACAGTGATCGTCGCCGCCCCGTTGGATTGGCCGCAGGCAGGCAGTTTGGCAATTTGTACCGTCGCCGCCAACGTCGTCGTATCTCCCACTTCTACCAGAACAATGCGCGGACAGCCGCCGCCGTCGCTGATCGTTACGGCGTATTTCCCTGCAACCAATCCTGTTTGGATCGGCCCAACTCTTCCTTCCGGCCATTGATAGGTCCAACCCGCATGCGGTTCAAACTGGGCCGCTCCGTCTCCTGCCAGGCAAGTCGCCGGATGGATCAGCGGATCTTTTACGATCGGCGCGTTCGCTCCGTTTACAATAATTACTTTTTCTATATAGCAACTATTGGAGGTTGCAGATAAAATCTTAACCTTATAAGCCCCCGGCGGTAAATTGTTTGCGCTGGCCCCGTTCCCGGCGGCCGGCGTCCAGACAAATTGGTAAGCGCCAGTATCCGCCATTTGTATATGAATGGAACCGTTTGAACTGCCGCATTGGCTTTCCGAAACGCCGATATTGGCAATGACTGGAAGTATACAAACCGGCGAAGCGCAGGTATCGGTTACGATCAGGTTTCTCAACGTATCTCTGCAACCTAAAGAATCCCGGATAATGACGCTGTAGACGCCTTTAGTTAAATTCACCCTATTTTGCACGTTCGCGTCGGTTGCAAGATCGCTCCAGGAGAAAATATACGGAGCCGCTCCGCTCGAGACGTTAACGGTAATATTACCCGTATGCGCGCAGGTCGCCGCAACGACCGTAGCCGTTGCTTTTAATTTACAATCAACCTGCGCCGTATCCCCGCAACGGATTCCAAGATTATGAATCGTTATCCCCAAAGCGGTCGCCTGACAGCCGCGCGCGTCGACAACGGTTACGCTATAGGCGCCCGCGATGACGCCCGTTCGTTGACCGGGTTGCTGAATACCCGTCAAATCGCTCCACTTATAAGTATATGGAGCAGAGCCTCCGTCCGTTTTAAGGACAATAGAACTTTCTACCACGCAATTTTTATCCGTCGGCGTAGCCATAATGGTTAGTAGCGCAGGCCCTGTGATTTCAACGCTTTTTACGCCCGCCGTACATCCGTCGCCGTCTTTTGCAAAGATTGTATAAACGCCTGCCCCCAGACGCCCGTTCTGAACAAGCGCTAAAGCGGAATCCCGTATTTCAACCGTCAGACCGTTCGGCGAAACGGTATAATTAATTCTGCCGTCTTTTGATCCAAAACAACTTACGGCGCTTGCGGGACTCAGAACTGCGATCAAGGCCGGATGCAAGGTAGAATCTGCTATTTCAAGACTAACCGCAACGCTACAGGCTGAAGCGGCGTCATAAACGGTTACGTTATATATGCCTGCTTTCAGGTCGCTCCGCGTCGCTCCCGCTCCCCAGCTAAATTGATAAGCGCCGCTACCGCCGTTGACATGAATGGTCGCCTGTCCGTTTGATAATCCGCAGGACGGTTTCCTGTCTACCTGGACTAAAACGGTCAGGATCAGCGTATCTTTGATGGGTATCGTAAAAATGGCCGGACATCCTCCCGATCCTTCTGTAACCAAAACCACATATACGCCCTTACTTAATCCGCTACGGACTGCTCCCGATATTCCATCCGCCCAGGCGAACGTCCGTCCGGCGCTGTCGGCAAAAACAATACTTCCATTTCCGCCCCTACAGGTAGCCGGAGTAATCACCGGCGCGCTGACGACCGGCGACGACGATTGATGAATGATCGCCGTTTGTTCTGTAAAGCAGGTATCCGATCCGATGATGGAAATGCGCACGGTATAAGTTCCAGGGGCCAGTTGAGTAGCGCGACTTCCGGCGCTCACGTTTGGCGTCCAGCTAAATTTATAGGATTCAGAGGTCAGGCCCTGAACCGCAATGGCTCCGTTGTTTTGTCCGCATGTTGCGTCTGTAGCGCTTAAAGTAATGGACGGGGTCGTACAATTACCGCAATGAACGCTTTCATTTTCGACGAAGATATTAGCAAGCGTAACGTTGCAACCCCGCGTATCGCTGACCGTCGCCTGGTAAAGCCCCGGCAAAATATTCGTCCGGTTCTGAGGTCCGTCCTGACCGTCTGCATCGGACCAGTTGAATAAATAATGTCCGCTGCCGCCCGCTACCGTTAGCGCTATACTGCCGGCGTTGGTACAGGTTTTTGATTTTGTCGTCGCTTGTGCCGTCAGTAATTCCGGTTCGACGACCTCAAATGATGCGGTTCCGGCTAAACATCCATTCCCGTCTTTGACCGTGATCGTAAATTTACCCGTGCTCAAATGATCGTTTTGCGATAGATTGCCTTGAGCGTCCCGGATCTCGATAGTTGCCGGTGTACGGAAAGCCGGCGCGTAACCGATCGCGTATCCGACATGGCCGTCCGAAGCGGCCGCGCAGGTTGCATATATTCGAGTTTGCTCCAGGTTCACGGTTGCGGCGCCGACCACGTTATCCGGCACGGCAAAATCTACTTCCGCAGCGCAACCCGTTTGGTTGTCTGTGGCTGTCACTGCGTAACTTCCTGAATGCAGATCGTTTCGCAAAGCGCCGCCCCAACTAAAGGAATACGAGCCGCTTCCGCCGCCGACGTCGATCCGCGCTGCGCCGTTGGGTTGACCGCAAACGGGTTTTTGCTGGATGGTCGCCGTCGCCGTCAGGTTATTTATTTCTTTGATCTGTACGTCGATCACGGTCGGACAGCCCGGGCGGTTCGGGTCTTCTACGGTAACGTGGTATATTCCCGGCGCAAGGTCTGTTCTTAATCCGCCTTTTTTACCGTCTGACCAGGTATAATTTAACAAAATGCCGGTTGCCGTAAATTGAGCAAATCCGTTATTTTGGCTACAGACTGCGTCCTTCACCGTCGGCGGCGATACGAGCGGACCGTCTGAATTTCCAACAGTGATCGTTTTATCCACGAAACAGGCGGTATCGTTCGCGCGGCTGATGCGAACAGCGTACACGCCCGCGCTTAGACTATTTAGGGTATCTGTTTTTCCTCCCATAATATATTGCGTTCGCGCAGGGTTCTTCCATTGTAACTGATAACTCCCCCGGTCGGATAAAGCGATCGAAACAACGCCGTTATTTAATCCGCACCTGCCGTCCACTTCGCTCAAATGAGCGATCGCGGGAACCAGGCAAGCAGGGTTTTTAGAGCAATTATCGTGAAGCGTGATGCGCATAATAGTATCCTTACATCCACTGACGTCTGTAATGGTCGCCACATAGTTTCCGGCCGGTAGGTTTTCCCGGTTTTGAATACTTCCGGTTCCTGCAAGGTCGCTCCAAGTAATTTTATATGGCGCTGCGGCGCCGGTGATGTTTAATCTTATCGTTCCGGCGCTTGGGCAGGTGCGATCTACGACGGTCGCTGTGACGGACAGGTCGCAAATAATACGGGCGGTATCGCAGGTATTTTTGATTAAAATGGTATCCGTAGCCGTAATGCAGCCTTTTGAATCCGTAACGGTTGCTTTATAGGTTCCCGCCTTCAAACCTGCCTTGTAGTTCAAACCGTCTGCGCTTCCGCCGAAGGTCCCGTCCGACCAGTTATATTGATAAATACCCGAACCGCCCTTGACGAAAAGCTGAATAGTACCGCCGGCAGTGCAGGTTTTAGCTGTCTTAGTAAATGCAACGCTGACCGGCGCCGGATCTTTTACTTCAAAACAGGCTGATCCTGCAATACATCCATTGGCGTCTTTCACGGTGATGCAGTAATGTCCGGCGCTCAGGCTGTCGTTTCCGGCTACTTCTCCGTTTTGATCGGTGATTTTTATGGTTGCCGGCGTAGCAAATCCGTTAGAATAATGGACTTCGTAACCAATATGACCGTTGTTCACGCCCGGGCAACTGGTGTAGACCAACGGTTGTAAAAGTTGAACCGTCGCGATTCCCGGTATTTGGTTTTCTACGGTGAACGACGCCTGGGCGCTGCATCCGGTGGAATCGTCGCTTACATAAACGTTATAAATGCCGGCAAATAAATTGGCTCTGACCGAATCGGGCCCCCATGAATAATGATACCTGCCAGACCCCCCGCTTACGCGGACCAGCGCCGAGCCGTTATTTTTAAGACACGTAGGTTTCGCCGTCGCCAGGCCCGTCGCTTTCAACGGATTGACCGCTTCGATGGTTACGTTAACGACGCTTGGACAATCGATCGCTTTTGTGTTGGTAACAATCACCTGGTAACTTCCCGCTTTCAGGTCGTGCCGCTCCGTCGCGCTCGAATTATCAAACAACCATAAATAATTCAGGGTATCCGCAATCGGGCTAAGTTTCGCCCCGCCGTTCGCTATGATACAATTTGCCGGAGTAACCTGTATCTTCGTTCCTTTAGGCCCTTCAATATTACCTACCCCGACGTTCAGACTGATATAACACTGATCATTATTTTTGGCGGTAACAAAGAGGGTGTATATGCCGCCGGGCAATCCGTATCTTGCATTATTGACGACGCTGCTTGGGAATCCAAGCGTGGGCGACCAGGAATAATCGTATTGATCGGTCGTATTCGTCGCGGGGGCGCCGTTCTTTGATTTTAAAATGATGGCGGCCGAACCGGTCGGAGCGCCGCAGCGGGCGTCTATGGTTGACACGCTATCGAGGAGGGGTAAGCGACAGGCGCAACTGTCTTTTATGACGATATGATCGACGGCGGTTTTACATCCTTTTACGTCCGTTATAGTGACCGAATAAATTCCCGGAGCCAGGTTTGCCCTGTTTTTCACGCTCGTTTGTCCCGTTTGATCTGCCCAGACAAACGTATATCCTCCATTGATTTTAGTCGAATCCTGATTGCCGCCGGCGGGCGTTAACCGGATCGAGCCCAAAGTATCGCAACCCGCCGCAACGGTTTTCAGGCCCGCAACAATTGGTTTTTTACCGACAACCGTAAAGTATTGGCGGGCGGCGATGCATCCGGTAGAATCGCTGACGACGACGACATAAGTACCGGCGCTCAAGTAACCGTTGGAATAAACCGTATTGTTTTGATCCTTGATCGTTATCCGCGCGGGTAGTTTAAAGTTCGCGCCATAGGTTGTACGGTAACTGATCCGTCCGTCGTTTTCTCCGCTACAGGTTGTGTAAACAAGGGTATCCATCTCTATTTTTGCCGTTACTTCGTTATCGGTGAGGGTAAACGAGGTCGTCGTCTTACATTTTGTATCGAGGTCGGTAATCGTCACAGAGGTTGGGCCTGCGGGTAACACGAACCGAGAATTACCTTCTCCCCAGCTGTATTGATAATTTCCGCTTCCGCCCGTCGTCGTCAGTCGCACCGATCCGTTCAGCCTTCCGCAGGAAGGTTGAGATAAAATCTGATAGACGGCGGCGAGTTGGTTATCAGCGCCAATCGTTACCGTTTTTACAGTCGGACATAAACCTGAGCTATCGCTTGTCACCGTAACCTGATAAGTTCCCGATAATAAATTGGTCCGTCTGCCGCTTGTATTGCCGTCTGGCCAGATATAATGCAACCCATTCCCGTCGGCAAATGTCGCGCCGCCGGTCGGCGAAGTACAGTCGGCCTGGGTAACAACGGCGTCGGGGACGATCAAAACGGCGGGGGCCTTAATATCAAATGAAACGGTAGTCGAACACTCAGCATCGCTCGCGCGGGTTATTTGAACGGTATACCGGCCTGCGGCGAGCCCTTTCGCCGTATTTTGCACTCCAACCGCCGGACTCCAGGAGTACCGGTAATCGCCGACGGCGCCGACAGACGGCTGGATTTCCGCGCTTCCCGTACGATCGCTCAAACAACTGACGTCGGTTTTTAACAGGGTTACTTTCGGCGTGTCGCAACCGCACTCCCGGCCAATATTTACCTGTACAACGTTTTTGCATCCCGTCGGGGACGAAATGCTGACTGTATAAGCGCCTTGTTTTAAATTATTCCGGGTAGCGCCTGTTCCGCCGTCAGACCATAGATAGGTATCATTGGATGGGACGAGCGTCGCTCCGCCATTTTCGTTTGTACAATGCTCCTTACGAATATTGGCGATGGTTATATTCGTTAATGTGTCCGCTACGGTAATGATTTGGGTTCCTTCGCTCCTGTTTTGACAATTATCCATGGCCGTCCAGGTCCGGTATATCATATATCCGCAGGATTGTTGGACGGTCCTCGTTCCAAATAATATCAATACATTAGCGTCGCAATTATCCGTCGCGGTAATATCTACAGGTTTTTCGGGAACCGTTCCTCCCAGGCTTAGATCCACGGTTATATCGTTAGGCACATTGGTCAACACCGGCGGCGTATGGTCCTCCAAACTGATCGTTTGCGAGGCGGTCGATTTATTTCCGCAAGCGTCCGTCGCCGTCCAAATCCTGGTAATCATATAGCTTCCTTTGCAGCTACCGGTTGTTTTTGTTTCCGCCAAAGAAACCTTCGGATTTGGATCGCAATTGTCTGATACAGTCGGAGTTCCGGCAGCCGGTATAACCGATCCGCAATCTGCCGTAATATTCGCCGGAACGTTTGTAATGACTGGCGCTTTATTGTCCCCTACCGAAATGGTTTGAGAAGCCGTGCTGGAATTCCCGCAGGCGTCCGTTGCCGTCCACGTTCTCAATATCGTGTAACTTCCCGCACAGGCGCCGCGCGTGATCTGATCGCTGGTCGTCACCCGCGGATTTTGGTCGCAATTATCCGCCGCCGTCACAGCCGCACCGTTCGGAACCGCCGCGCTGCAATCCAAATTAACGTTTGCCGGAATATTCGCCAACACCGGCGGCGTGTTATCGCCCACCGAAATGGTTTGAGAAGCCGTCGAACTGTTGCCGCAGGCGTCCGTTGCCGTCCATGTTCTTGTCAATGTATAACTTCCGGCGCAACT
>JBBRMZ010000069.1:0-21113 GCA_038230555.1 Chitinophagales bacterium | reverse complement strand
GAGCCTCAAAACGTTCGACGCTGTAGCCCGTCATTGCCAAAAAACGAACAGGATTTTTTAACCATTGAGTATATTTCATCGTGCAAAATTATGAACTCTCGCGCGTATTATATAAAATCCATTTGACATAAACTCTAATAAATGGAAAACTATATCTTATCAAGTTTATTCAGATAAATTTGTCAGTAATGAAGATGATATAAATTTATTGATATTCAGAAAATTAAAAACAGTTAAAGAGCGTAATAAAGCGCAGGGCGCTGATAATGTAATAATAGGAGAATTTAATAGTAAGGGGCAAGTAATTAGAATTAAAACCCTTATACAAGTTGCCAGAGATGAAAGCGTGATGTTATTTTTTTAAATAAGCAGGCTATATCTTACTTATGGATCTTACTTGAGCCATACTTGAGCCATAATTAAGAAAAGTAAAATTAAAAGACGTTAACCCCATGAGAGCAGTCGATTTATTTTCCGGATGCGGCGGATTAAGCAAAGGCTTAATGAATGCAGGCGTCGACGTCGTCGCCGCTTTTGAATACTGGGAACCCGCGATACAGGTATACGAAAAAAACTTTCATCACCCGGTTACCCGCTTTGATTTAAGAGAAGTAGACCAGGCGATCGACGCCATTGCGCCCATGCGACCGGATTTGATCGCCGGAGGCCCGCCCTGTCAGGATTTTTCGAGCGCTGGAAAAAGAGACGAGAATTTAGGAAGAGCAGACCTCACGATCTGCTACGCCAAAATCGTGGAAGGCGTTCGTCCTGACTGGTTTTTGATGGAAAACGTGGAAAGAGCCGTAAAAAGCAAAGCCTTTGGACAGGCAAAAGAAATCCTGGCGCCCTGGTACGGAATGACGCAGATCGTGCTGGACGCCGGCTTTTGCGGCGTTCCTCAAAAAAGAAAAAGGCTATTCCTGATCGGAAAACTAGGCGAGGAAGACGGATTCCTACAGGCGGATCTATCAGCCGGGTTATCCGATGAGCGGCTAACGGTAAAAGAATATTTCGGTCAGAACATCGACACAAATTTTTACTACCGTCATCCCCGAAGCTATTTAAGAAGAGCCATTTTCAGCGTCGACGAGCCCAGCGCCACCATTCGGGGCGTCAACCGCCCCATCCCGCCTGACTACCAACTGCACGACGGAGACGCAACCGCCGACCTCGAAATCGTCAGACCCCTAACGACGGAAGAACGCGCCCAGATCCAAACTTTCCCCCCCGGCTTTTTATGGCCGCACTCCAATAAAGCTACTTTGGAACAATTGATCGGCAACGCGGTCCCCGTTAAACTGGCTGAATATGTAGGCGCTCAGATGATGGGATATCAAAAGAAAATCAAAGCCCCCGTCGCCATGCAAAAAACCCGTTGATCGCCAGCCAGCAAACCATCGCGGCAAAGGAAAGTTCGAGCGCCGAATTGAAAAGCGCCTTGTTATTCAGGTTAATATCGAACAGTTTATAGCTGAAGTAATCCGTCAGCAAAAAAAAAGCGTGTACGCCGAACAGGATAAACAGCGCTTTAACCATTCGCTTAAGCCATCCCGCCACCAGGATGCGTAACCGGATACCCCGTTCATTTTTTCGTTCCGACAGCCGGCTAAGGGCCATTCTTTCATGCCGGATGAACCGGTAAGAAAAGTAAAGATATAAAAAAAAGGAAGCAATATAAGCGGCCTTTTCAAAGTTACCGTAGAAAGGCGAGAAAAAATGATCGCGGAAAGAGTCAATAAATGCGCCGCTTTGAAAACTGACGCCCAGAAACACCGCCGGCTGCACGACCGGCAAAATGAAATGCTTGACGTCGTTGCGCCGCAGCCGGAACGAACTGAACAGCCGGCTTTTTACAAAAAAAAACAACAGCGGCCCAAAAGACAAGGTATAATAGATGGGAAGAAAAGCCAGGTGCGGATGGCGCCGGGCAAAGCCCGTATAACCCAGAAGCCGGCTAATTAACGTGGCAGACATGGCGATAATCAACAAAGCAAACAAATAATTGGCCGACCCGTTATGGCGCGGACGGCGGATCAGGAATCCTCCCCCGACTACGAAACCCGCCGCCGCGCTGCCCGCCACGCCCAACACAGTCAGCCAAAAGATGAGTACAAAAACGATAGGCGGAATAGAAGACATAAGGCGAAGGGTTATAGTCAAATAACGAACGCCGTTTGCGGCTTCGCCTTTGCCGGGACGCCTGACGCCGCGACACTGAAAGCGCAAAACTAAGACCTTCCCGTAAAATAGATGGAGAAAATTACATTTTTTTGTACTTTCGCGCCGCCATATTGTAAAAAAGACCGTAAAAATAAACCGTAACGCGCCGCTTTATGAGCATATCTATATGATCGATTATATTAAAGGACTGATCTCCGTCAAAAACCCGACCTTCGTTGTTGTAGAGACTTCCGGCGGCGTCGGCTACCGGCTGAATATTACCCTTCATACCTATTCCCTGATCGAAAAACTGGAACAGGTTCAATTGCTTGCTTATACCCATATCAAAGAGGACGCCCATACGCTTTACGGATTTGCCGAAGAAAGCGAACGCCTCATGTTCACGCTCCTGATTTCTGTATCCGGCGTTGGTCCGGCGACGGCGCAGGTCATGTTGTCCACAATGAAAGCGGACGAAGCGCGCCAGGCCATCCTGTCGGAGAACGAGATTGCGTTCAGCAAAGTGAAAGGGATCGGGCCAAAAACGGCTAAAAGGATCATACTCGATCTCAAGGATAAAGTCGTCAGGGAATCGGGCGAATTAACGGTAAATCTGGCTCCAAAAGACAATAGGATCAGGGAGGAGGCGTTATCTGCATTGGTTTCGTTGGGCTTTCTGCGTATAAACGTACAAAAAACGCTGAATAAAATTTTACAGGAACAACCTCAGATTACTCAGGTAGAGGAATTGATCCGGGTAGCGCTTAAACAATTATCTTAGTCTTATCGGCTGGCTAATTCTTAAATTGGCTTTCTTTTTGCACATTTCCCTCGTTTACCGAAGTTCGTCCATTCGGATGGGAATAGTCTACAAAGAAAATTACAAATTAACATAAGTTAAATATTTTTTTGGGTTGAATAATCTATTAACAAATATCGTTAAAGAAGATTCTTAAAAAGACCCGCTATAACTTTTCTTTAACGTTTGGAGAGGCGCGTCTGCAAAGATCTTCTTATAGAAGATAACGCTTGCAAAGTCTAATTCCCATGATCCCGCTAATTGTCTGATATGAAGCAAGGAAAAATTTTACCTATTTTACTTTTCTTATCCGCGCTTACTTTTTCCTCCGTCCTGGCTAACGACGGCGGCGTCCGTCCTCAACCGTCGCATGAACTTTCTTACCAAATGTGGAAAGCGGCTTGGCGCGCTGCGGCGGACCAGCGGTTTTTTTTGTCTGGCGGCCCTGTAGACGGATGGAGCGCTGCGAAGGAAGGCCAGACGGGAGCGCCCCTGGCTTTACCGTTTGCCCCCAGAAACTATTTTTTTGAGATCGACGGTGGGTCGCCTTTTTGGACGGACCCGGACGACGTATTCCCGGTTTTGCCGCGCGTGGCTCCGGCTCCGCTTCCCGATACCGTGCCTTTGACCGATCGCGTCGGCGATTATTTACGGGATTCTTCCACAAATCCTTTTTACCTCCGCGATCCGGATTTCATCGATAAAAAAATTGAGTACGACCCTGCGACCAACGGCTATTTTGTCACCGAAAAAATAGGAGACGATTATTACCGCGTTCCTACCCAGTTAACCTATAGCGAATACCTGAAATATAAAGCCGAGAAACAGGAAAAGGATTACTTTGAAAAACTGGCGGGGATCAACCGCAGGAAAGGAGCCGCCAAGGTCGATCCTTTCTCTAAAATAGACTTCTCGAACACCAATAACGGGAAGCTCAAAATGCTCGTTAACTCGCTGGGCGTCAACGGTAAACTCGATCCTTCCAAATTCAATCCTAAAGCGATCAGCGACAAAATGGTCAGTTGGGTGTTCGGCAGCGATCCGCCCGTGGTTGATATTCGTCCGCAGGGACAGATCGATCTCACGCTCGGTTACGATTACCGGCGCTACGACAACCCCGCCATCCCTATTCAGGGCCGGGTAACAGGCGGACTTTTGTTCGATATGAACATCAATGTCAACGTGACGGGAAAGATCGGCGAAAAACTTAATTTAAACACTGCTTTCAACAACCGCGCAACCTTCGACTTCGATAACATCATGAAGTTGAATTACAACGGTTCGCAGTTCAGCGAAGACGATATTGTGAAAAGCATCGAGGCGGGCAACGTCAGTTTACCTTTGCGCGGACAGCTGATACAGGGGAGTCAGAACCTGTTTGGTATCAAAACCGAACTCCAGTTTGGCTATCTGCGGCTAACTGCCGTAGCGGCGCAGCAAAAGTCGCAGCGTAAAAGCCTGAACCTGCAGGGAGGCGCGCAAACCCAGACCTTTGCATTCCAGGCAGACCAATACGACGAAAACCGCCACTTCTTCCTTTCCCACCTCAACAGGAACTCTTTTGAACCGGCGCTCGCCAACCTGCCGATCATTAACAGTTTTTTTGTGATGGACAGTATCCAGGTCTGGGTGTCCAACGACCGGAACGATCCCGAACGCGAAGTGCGGCAGATCATTGCCTTGTCGGATTTGGGCGAGGGCGACCGTTTCAACAATCCCGCCGCCGTGCAGCCCACCAGTGGATATAACGATCGCGGGTTCGTTATCAACAACGGCCATCCGCCCACGGCCATTGACCACCTTCCGGACAACAACGCCAACAATTTATATAGCCGCCTGAAGAACGACCCGAACATCCGTCGCGTGCAACAGGTCAGTTCGCGCCTCGAATCTTCGCAGTTTGGCTTGGTTTCCGGTATTGATTATGTCAAAAAAACCGCCCGCCTGCTTCGTCCGACCGAATATAGCTATAATCCGCAACTGGGAACTTTGTCGGTCGGCAACCTTGACCGGTCGCAATTACTGGCCGTCGCGTTTGCTTATCATTATAACGGACACGGACCGGAATATAAAGGAAAAAAGGGCTCCTACAAGGTCGGGGAGTTTCTGTCGGACGTCGATCAGTATACTTCGCGCGACACGGCAGGGCAGGTTATTTTTGTGAAAATGCTTAAAAGCCCGCAACAGGCGACCGATGTTACCAGCCCTAACGGAACGACCACCGAATTGCCTTTATGGGACTTGATGATGAAAAACGTGTACGCCGTCAACGCCTATGTGAATAATCCGCAAGATTTCAAACTTGATATTTACTACCAGGACGCTACGTCCCAAAATAAAGCGGAGAAAAGATTCCTGCCGGAAGATAAGCTCCGCGACCACCCGCTCCTCGAAATATTCAACCTCGACCGCCTCAACTCGCAGGGCGATTTAGGCCCGGACGGCCAGTTTGACTTTGTGCCGGGGATCACCATTAATCCCCGTAACGGGCGCATCATGTTTCCTTTGCTCGAACCCTTCGGACGTTCGCTCGCGGCCCGGATCACTAACCTGACGGGCGATTCCACGCTGGGCGAAAAATATACTTTTCCGGAATTGTATACTACGACCCAGTTTAAAGCCCTTGAACACATTGAAAAGGACCGCTTTGTTATCCGAGGCACGGTCAAATCCAGCGTAACGTCTGAAATTTCCTTAGGAACCATCGGTTTGCGTCCTGGTTCGCTTCGTGTTACCGCAGGCGGACGCCCCTTAACAGAAGGAGTCGATTACGAGGTTAATTACGGGATCGGCACTTTGCGGGTCATTAACCCGGCCTACCTCGGGCCCGACCTGCCGGTCAATATTTCGTTTGAAGACAACGCGCTGTTCAGTTTTCAGACCAAAACTTTATTGGGTTTGCGGGCGGATTATAAGATCAATAAGAATTTCAATGTTGGCGCCACTATTCTCAACCTGTTTGAACAACCTTATGTCCGGAAAGTCAGTTATGGCGAAGATCCGATCAATAATAAAATATACGGCGTAGATATGAACTTTAGCGAGGACGCCCCCTGGCTGACCAAGTTGGTGGATAAGATCCCCGGCATACAAACCAAAGAACCTTCCCGCGTTACGTTCATTGGCGAAGCCGCCTACCTGCAGCCGGGCCACTCTTCCGCCATCGACATTGCGGGCGACAACACCGGCGCCGTTTACCTCGACGATTTTGAAGGCAGCACAAGTCCTTACTCGCTGATGTCGGGCGGTAGCCAGATCTGGCAACTCGCGAGTATTCCGCAGCATCATTCCGATTACCCGGAAGGCGTTTCGCCTAACATCGAAAGTTTGCAGGCGGGCGCCAACCGCGCTTCTTTAAGTTGGTATTTCATCGATACCTATTTGTTACAGGATCCCGCCGCCAACGCGAACGATAATTACTCTGCGACCATTTCCCCGCAGGAAATTTTTCCCAACCGGAGCCAGTTAAGCCCGCTTGATTCTTATCTCCGCACCTTCGACCTTTCTTATATTCCAAGAGACAGAGGGCAATATAACTTTGAGTTGCCTCACGGCACGCCTTTTTCTAAAGGAATTTCCGCTAACGGCGAATTAAGAAATCCCGAAACCCGTTGGGGCGGTATTATGCGCGGGCTGACCGTTACCGATTTCGAGACCGCCAATATTGAATACATCGATTTCTGGATGCTCGACCCTTTCCTGAACGATAAAGACGATCGGGCAAACAGAGGAAAACTGATCTTTCAATTGGGCGATATTTCCGAAGACATACTCCATGACGGCAGGAAAGCCTACGAAAACGGTTTACCCGCTCCCACCGACTCCACCACTAAAGTGGACCGCACGATCTGGGGCCGCGTGCCGCGTTCCGAACAGGCTATCACCAACGCTTTCGCCAACGACACCGCTACCCAGCGCAGCCAGGACGTCGGCCTTGACGGCGTGGACGATAACGGCGAGCGTTCGCAATTCAGCGCCTACCTGTCGACCATGCAAAGTTATATGCTGCCCAACGCTTACGCGCAATTGTCGGCAGATCCGTCCAACGATAATTTTACGTATTATACCAATTATCCTTCAGGGACTTCGATTTACGAACGGTATAAAAAATACAATAAAACGGAAGGCAACTCCAAAGCCAACAATACGACCGATGTGCAGTCGTCGACCAACTTAGCGGATACGGAGGACGTCAACCACGATAACTCGTTCGACGAAAACGAGGCGTATTACGAATACGAGGTGCCGCTCGTGCCCGACCTTCCTACCGGAATACAGAACAACCGCTATTTTGTAGAAAAAGAAATTCCCGTCGCCTCCACCTTCAACGGCAATCCGAATGGCCGGGTATGGTATCATTACCGCGTTCCGATCTCCGATTATACTTCCGTGCACGGTCAGATCGAAGGTTTTCGCAATATCCGGTTTATCCGTATGATCGTAAAAGGTTTTACCAACGATACTACCCATATTCGTTTTGGCCAGTTGAACCTTGTGCGCAATTCCTGGCGCCGTTACCTGCGCGACCAAACCGTGCCGGGCTATTCGATCGACAAAGCGGATAACAATACCACGTTTGAAGTGGGCGGCGTGAATATAGAAGAGAACAGCCAAAAAATGCCGTTCCACTACGTAATTCCTCCGGGCATCGTGCAGGATCAGGCAGTTAGCTCTTATACGACCAACGCGCTTCAAAACGAGCAGTCGCTGCAACTCAAAGTGTGCAACCTCCAGGCAGGCGGGGCAAAGTCCGTTTTTAAATTATTCAATACCGACCTGCGTTTTTATAAAGGACTGAAAATGTTTGTCCACGCCGAATCTACCGGCGGCGAGCGGATCGACTCCAATAAGACCAGCGTGTTCATGCGAATCGGCAGCGACTTTGAAAATAACTACTACGAAGTGGAAATTCCCTTAAAACTCTCCGACTTGGTGCGCGCAGGAAATCCGTCGCCTCAGGGAGCTACGGCTTCCGAACAGTATCGGAACGAAGTCTGGCAGGCAGGCAACTCCTTTGACCTGAAACTCGATATTTTCGCCGGGGTTAAGGAAGAGCGAAACGCTCTGAACATTCCCCTCAGCCTCGTTTATAACTGGAGTCAGAACAAACGCATAAAAATAGTCGGCAACCCAAACCTCGGTTTGGTAAAAGGCGTCATGGTGGGAATTTATAATAAGGACGCCGTGCCGCACTGCCTCGAACTTTGGATAGACGAATTGCGTATGGTCGGCCTGGACGAACAAGGCGGTCTGGCCGCGCTCGCCCGCGCTGATTTTAAACTCGCCGATTTAGGAGCGGTAACGGTTTCCGGAAAATATACGGGTATAGGGTATGGCGGTCTGGAGCAAAAAGTCCAGGCGCGCAGCCTGAACGACGTCCTGCAATACGATCTTCAGGGCAATTTTGAATTGGGAAAGTTTTTGCCGGCAAGGTCGGGGGTCCATATTCCCTTTTACGCTCAATACTCTAATTCAACGAGCACGCCTAAATACGATCCTTACGATCTCGATTTGAAACTGAGCGACAAACTGAATAATTCAGCGGTAGCCTCGCGTGACTCTATCCATGAGGCGGCGCAAACCCAAACAGTTATTAAAGGGTACAGTCTGATTAACGTCCGTAAAGACCGCACGAATACCCAAAAAGCGCCCAAACCCTGGGATATTGAAAATTTCAGCGCTTCCTACGCTTATACGCAAACCCTGAAACACGACCCCATCATCGAGCATGACAAGCGGGACGCCTACAAGGGCGGGCTGGACTATACCTATCAGCGACAGCCGACCTATATCACTCCGTTCAAACGTTTATTCAAAAAAGATAAATACGTTAAACTATTAACGGAGTTCAATTTTAACCCGATTCCCACGTCTTTTGCCTTCAACACGATTTTAGACCGGCAATACTCGGAAACCCAATATCGCTTTGCAGGGGACGACCCGGGCGCCGGGCTCTACTATCAAAAGCGTTTTACCTGGGATCGCAATTACAGCCTCCAATGGGACCTGACCAAGTCGCTAAAAATCAACCGGTTCGATATTCGCACCACGTCCATCATTGACGAGCCGCTCTCCGGGCCAAGCAACACGGATACGATTTTGAAAAGCCTGAAATCTCTTGGCAGGATGAAACGTTATGATCAGGTACTGGACGCCAGCTATGTGCTGCCGTTTAAACTCATCCCTTATCTCGACTGGGTGAACGTAAAAGCCAGCTACGCAGGCGATTACCATTACGAAGCCGCCCCGCTTGAATTTGGAATTGACGAGGTTACGCTCGAACCGTCCTCCATTGGTAATACCATCCGCAACGGTCAGAATCGTCAGTTAAATGCGGACTTTAATTTTGAAAACCTGTATAACTATATTCCATACCTCAAAAAGATCAATACGCCAAAAGCGGCGCCCGCTGCTAACGGGCCAAAAACTCCCCGTAAAGGAAGGAACCGCAAACCGGGTCTGGACGTCGATAACCTCCCGCCGCCGCCTGTTCGGGATACGTCCGGCGGTATTTTGCTGAATAACAAGCGTAAAAAAGGTAAGGATCAGCCGCCGGTAGAATATCAGCCGGGTATGTTGGAGCGCGTTATCATCCGCCCGTTGCTGGCGTTCCGCAAAGCGCAGTTCAATTACCGCGAACAATATCAGTCCATCGTTCCCGGCTTTACGCCGATCGTCGGAACGCTGGGCATGAATTCGCTCACCGCGCCCGGCTGGGATTACACCCTCGGCTACAGGCAGCCGAACGACAACTGGCTCAACGACGCGGGAGCGCGCGGCTGGATCTCGGGCGATATCCGGCAAAACCGGCCCGTTTCTGTCACCTACGCGCAAAGTATTGACGGGCGCGTTAGCTTGGAGCCGTTCCCGGATTTTATAGTCGATCTGAATATTAAAAAAGATTATACCCGCACCAATACCCAGGAATTCAGGGATACGACTGAATTTGGAACAGGCCCTTTAGTGCATAGCAACTATATTGAATATGGAAGTTATCAGACCAGTTTTATCGCGCTCAATACCTTGTTCCGCAACAGCGACGATGTTTTTAAAGATTTTGACCGTAACCGGCAGCGAGTCTCTAATATTTTGGGCGCCAACCAGCCGTTCAACGACTCAATTCCCGGCTACCGCGTAGGCTATGGTCCTACGCAACAGGACGTGCGGATCAACGCTTTTGTCAAAACCTACGCCGGTAAGGATATCAGTACGTCTACGAAAAATTTTACGGGCTCTAATTCCATGCCTCAACTGAACTGGCAGTTGCGCTACGCGGGTCTAACCAAGCTGCCATTTTTTAAGGAGTATTTCCAAAGCATAAACATAACGCACGGTTATCGGTCAACCCTGACCGTCAATAGTTATCACTCCAACGACGATTACGATCCCGTCAATAATACCCGCGATTCTACGAAGGGGAATTTTTATACGGCTTACGGCATTCCGCAGGTGGTTATTACGGAACAATTTTCTCCGCTCCTGGGGATTGACGCGAGGCTAAAGAACGATTTTTCTTTCCGGATGGAGTACAAAAAAGCGCGCAACCTGGCATTGGGGGATCAGCAGATCAACGAGACGAAAACGTCCGAACTGACCGTTGGCCTGGGTAAGAAATGGAAAAACGTCATTATTCCTTTCCTGCTTCCGCCGCAACCTAAAAAGCCGCGTCGCAAAAAGACCGATCCCGTCCCGGATCCCGGAGCGGCTAACGGCGTTAATAAAGGCGGATTTAAAGGCAACGATTTAGAATTGAAGTTCGATATGTCGTTCCGTGACGACAAAACTGATATACGCGACCTGATCGGACAGGATCGTCCGAGCCGCGGGGCGCAAACCTTGCGCTTCTCGCCGTCTCTGAAATATACGCTTAACAAAGCGCTGGACGTCCGCGCCTTTTTTGATTTCGATAAGTTAGTGCCGTACACCACCGCTACGTTCCCGACAGTCGCCGCAAAGGGAGGGTTTGTGGTTACGTTCAAATTACAGTAGAGAAGCATAATTTTGCTTCGCTGCAAAGAATGCATTTTTTGACCGGCTCAACGCGGGAGACGTGACCAATCGCGTCTCTACAAGAAGGGTTGGTCTAAATAATGAGCGAATTGATCGAACAAATCGACGGCGGCGCGTTTAAAAGCGCTATTTTAGGCCGTCGATTCGTTCCGTTCACTTGTTAGCCTGCCAATATGAAGTTTTCCGAAATTTTACAGATGTCCTGGGAGTCCGTCCGCGCTAACGCGCTGCGTTCTACGCTGACGTTGATGATCATTGCCGTCGGCATTATGGCGCTCGTCGGTATCCTGACGGCGCTGGACGTCATGATCGGAAGCATTGCTGACAGTTTTAACGACTTGGGAAGCAATTCTTTTTCAGTCGACCGGAAATTTCAGGACGTGCGGGGCAACCGGCTCGGACAACACGCTAAAGCGGGCGTCGCAATTTCTTACGACCAGGCGGCAGAATTTAAAGACCGGTTTGCCTACCCGTCGCGCGTGGCCTTATCTATCGGGGCTTCGGGGAATTCAACCGTACAACGGGGCGATAAAAAAACGAACCCGAACGTGTCTGTCGTTGGGATTGACGAAAATTATTTTGCCGTCAAGGGTTACGACTTGGCGTATGGCAGAAATTTTTCTGGGAGCGAACTGGAAAGCGGCGCCGAAAAAGCGATCATCGGATTCGACCTGGTAAAAGGACTTTTTAATAACCAACCGGAGAAAGCGGTCGGCGAAGATATATACGTCGGCAATATCCGCTATCGCGTGACGGGCGTGCTGAAATCCAAAGGTTCTACCGGCGGCAACCAGGGCGGCGACCGCATTGTCATGATTCCCATCCTGAATGCGCGAAAAATATTTAACAACAAAGGTCAGGATTTTAATATTACGGTTGGGGTTGCTAATGCCGCCGATATGGACAACGCCGGCTCCGTGGCCGCCGGCCTGATGCGCAGCGTCCGGCGGCTGCGTATGGGTCAGGACGACGATTTTGAGATCAACCGCAGCGACAGTCTGCTGGCTATGTTAAAAGATAATACGGTTACGATCCGTACGGCGACCATTTTTATAGGTATGATCACTTTACTGGGCGCAGCCATTGGCCTGATGAATATTATGCTGGTTTCCGTCACCGAACGTACCCGTGAAATTGGCGTTCGTAAAGCGCTGGGCGCTACGCGTCAATCAATCCTGGCGCAGTTTTTAACCGAGGCCGTTTTGATCTGCCAAATGGGCGGAATCGTAGGAGTTATTTTAGGCGTATTAATGGGAAATATTGTAGCCCTGGTATTGAAAGGCGGTTTTCTAATCCCCTGGGTATGGATTATAATGGGAATTGTCACCTGCCTCGTGGTCGGATTATTTTCGGGCCTGTATCCGGCATTAAAAGCGGCGCGGCTGGATCCCATAGAATCGCTACGCTATGAATAATCTTCCCAAAGAATCAGGAATGTTTTTGTATAAATTGATAGACCACGTCATGGTCAACGACCCCCAGCAGGCGCTTGTCCTCCATGACCGGCATAAGATCCTGGCCCGTCTGAAGCATTTTATGATAAACGTTTTTAACGGAATCGGTAGCGGAGATGCAAAGAAAATCGCTGTGCGAATAGGTGGAGACTACCGCGTCCGCATGGTTGAATTTCTCGGCGTCCAGTATATCCCCTTTATAGAGCAGGCCGCTCAAAATACCGTCCCCGTCGAAAACCAGGAAATTATTTTCCGGCCCTTTTTTTAACCGGGAAGCGGCAGTTTCCATATAATCGTTGGTTTGAAGGGGCGTAAAATCGGTCCGTAATAAATTAGCTACCGTCTGGTAGCTCAGTGTTTCATCCAATTTTACATATTGGTATTCCGTCCGGGCGGCGTTGAAAATGAAAACGCAAATGGCCGACAGCACATATTGTTCCTGCCATAATCCGTAAACAAATAAACCTGCTGCAATGACCTGGCCTGTGATGGTGGCGATCAGGGTTGCGCGCGTCCGGGTGAGCGCCAATGAAAGCAGCGCCCGCAAAGCCCGCCCGCCATCCATTGGGAAAGCGGGGATCATATTGAACATAACCAGGAAAGCGTTGGAAAATAGCATAGAAAGGATAAACGCTAAAATCCTGCTCCCTACTTTATCAATAAGCGCTCCTGAAATGGCGTCCGAAAATTCTATGCGGAACCCGTAAATAAAATAAACAGCTAAGCATAGCAGGATCGCAATAAGTAAATTAACGGCAGGTCCGGCAATCGCTACAACCAGCTCCTGAAGCGGTTTTTCAGGTAATTTATCTAGGCGCGCAACTCCGCCAATGGGCAAAATAGTTATATCGCGGGTTTTAATCCCGTACCATTTTGCCGACAGGGCATGACCAAATTCGTGCAGAACCACGCAAACAAACATAGCGAACACCAGCAACCCGTAAATACCGATGCTCTCCCAGGGCATGTGATTTTTTTTGCCCGTATAGATAACGAACAAAATAATGAATATAAAAGACCAGTGAACTTTAAGGGGAATTCCGAAAATGGTGGCAAGTTTAAGTGAACCGCGCATATAAATAACTTTCTAATAAGTTTACATGTACGCCGACCTATAGGACGGCGGAAAAATAGGTTTTGAACGAAAGAGGGCGTCGATTATTTAATAAATGCGGAAATAAATAAGGACTATGATGAAGTATGTAAAGCCTGGACTGTAGGCGCGTACAGCGCGCCGTCCAGCAGGCTCCTGGAAATAACGATTTTTTGTACTTCTGAAGTGCCTTCATAAATCTGCGTGATCTTTGCGTCGCGCATCAGGCGTTCCACATGGTATTCTTTAACGAAACCATAACCGCCATGAATTTGAACCGCTTCCACGGTTTGGCGCATAGCCACGTCAGAGGCGAAAAGTTTTGCCATGGCGGCCGGAATATCGTAGGCTCCATGCGCGTCTTTAATCTGAGCGGCGCGGTAAACCATCAGTTTGGCGGCTTCAATTTCAGTCGCCATGTCGGCCAATTTAAAAGCAATGGCCTGATGTTTAAAAATCGGCTGGCCGAAAGATTCTCTTTGTTGCGCGTAAGCCAGGGCGAGTTCGTAAGCGCCGCCCGCTATGCCGAGCGCCTGCGCGGCTATGCCGATCCTGCCTCCGGCAAGTGTTTTCATGGCAAATTTAAATCCGAAACCATCGTCGCCAACCCGGTTTTCTTTCGGAACTTTAACGTCGTTGTAATGGATAGTATGCGTATCGGAAGAACGGATTCCTAATTTATCTTCTTTTGGACCAATTACTACGCCGGGCCAGGAGGTCTCCACAATGAGCGTATTGATCCCTCGGTGTTTTTTTTCGCGGTCGGTTTGCGCCATTACTAGGTGAACCTGAGAAGTGCCGCCGTTTGTAATCCAGTTTTTAGTCCCGTTGAGCAAGTAGTGATCGCCCATATCGATCGCCGTAGTATGTTGGTGCGTGGCGTCGCTGCCCGCTTCGGGTTCGGAAAGGCAAAAAGCGCCGATCCATTCGCCCGTTGCGAGCTTTGTCAGGTATTTTTGTTTTTGCGCTTCCGAACCAAACGCTTCGAGTCCCCAGCATACAAGGGAATTATTGACCGACATAATGACCGAACAAGAATTATCAACTTTGGAAATTTCTTCCAGCGCAAGCACGTAAGAGACGCTGTCTAACCCGCCTCCGCCGTAACGTTCGTTGACCATCATCCCCATCAGGCCCATCTCTTTCATTTTATTGACCTGTTCTATAGGGTAAGCCATCCGGGTATCGCGCTCGATCACGCCGGGCTTTAGTTCGCGCTGGGCGAAGTCGCGCGCCGCTTCCCTTACCGCTATTTGTTGTTCTGTCAGGTCAAACCTCATATTTTCGTGTTTTTGTTTATCATCATTCCGGCGCGTTTAACATACGACTAATTTAAGTAAACAATAAAATTTCTAATCCGTTCGGAGATTTTTTTATCTTTTTGTTAAAAAATCCTTTTTATTTTATAAAAACGATATTATCAGAAGTTAATTTTTGCCGGGTCAGGTTTTCTTCTATATCAGCGCAAAGAATCGCTTTGCCCTGCGCGTCAATGACGTAAGCAAAAAAACCTAAAGAATGCAGCAGATCTGCCGCCTGGCGATGCGGCGAATTTCTACGGCTTTCGACCAGGTATTCTATGACAACGACCGGAGAACCGGAGGTTAAAAAATTGACGCCGCCCTGCAAAGCGGCAAATTCTCCCCCTTCGAGGTCCATTTTAATAAACGCCGGTTGAAGTCGGCGTTTTTTTAGTAATAGGTCGATAGTAGTTGCGGGTGTGGCAACGGCGCGCGGCGGATGGCCGGTAAACCAGGGTTCCGCTTTAAATTGTTCGGGATCGGTTGTGTTATATTCGGAATATAATAAGGGAAATTCATAAAAAATAATCTCGCCCGCGCGGTCGCTTAAAGCGAACGGCTCGGTTATTATCTGTTCTCCATAAGGAGCGGCGTTGAATTTTAACAGATTAAAAGTTGGCGCGGCCGCTTCGACGGCGAGCGCAACGCCCGAAGGTCCGGTCAGGCGCGCGGCCAGTAAAGAAAAAAAGCCGTAGTGAGCTCCGGCGTCTAAGAAACAATCGCCTTCGCGCAGCCGTTGGATCATGAACCGCGCCAGACGGATCTCTGACGGATGGCTTTTGGCCCCCGTCAGGAAAATATCCGTGGCGGCCGGCAGCCGGATATTCATGAACGCTCCAAAGAAGGTTTTTGCGGTTATATTGATACCTTTGCGCAAGTGGGGATACGCAAGCCGGTGGAACCCAACGGCCATTAAGTACTTCGCCGGGTTATTAGAAAGCCTTTTAAAGACGCCTCCCGTCGCCAATTGTTCAGCGTCGAGGAGTTTTTTCAGAAGGATTTCTTTTTCAGCGGGAGGCATATATTGCGTTTGGAGGGTCAAAAGTACAATTTGTTCGACGCTTTAGGCGTCTGCACGGAGGCTTTCTTTTTTAGCGCGCTGTTTATATGAAAAGAGAATTCATTTACAATCTTATATTACTAATTGCGATTAATGCGGTTGTCAAACCCGCTTATATTTTTGGAATCGACCGGACGGTACAGAACCTGGTGGGCGTCAAGGCCTATGGCGCCTATTCGTCGTTGCTGGCGTTTACTTTTTTATTGCAGATCGTTAATGATTTTGGCGTTCAAAATTACAATAGCCGCCATATCTCCCGGCATCGCGGTTTGCTGGAAAAATACGTTTCCAATATTCTCGTCTTAAAAGCGCTTCTTGCGGGCGTTTACCTGGCGCTGATTTTCATTGCCGCCATCATTTTAAAATACGACCGCTCTGTTTACCCGATGATCGCTTTGCTGGCGGTTAACCAGATTCTGACTTCGCTGATTTTTTATTTACGCTCCAATATTTCCGGCTTGGGCTTCTACCGGATCGACAGTTTATTTTCTTCGATGGACCGGCTGGCGCTATTGGCGGTTTGCGGCGGTTTATTATCAGTAGCCTCCATCCGGGCGCATTTTCAGATCGAGTGGTTCGTTTACGCCCAGACTTTTACGCTGGCGCTAACGGAGCTGGCCGCGTTCGCTTTCGTTTATAACAAAGTGAAATGGTTGCGTTTCAGGTTTAGCAAACCTTTCCTGATTCATTTATTGAAGGAAAGCGCCCCCTTTGCGCTGGCCATTTTCCTGATGACCCTCTATACAAAAATAGATATTGTCATGATCGAACGGATGCTTCCGGACGGAAAAGAGCAGGCGGGCATTTACGCCTCCGCTTACCGGCTGCTGGACGCCGTTAACATGATCGGATTTTTGTTTGCCGGCCTGTTGCTTCCCATGTTTTCTAAAATGCTAAAAGAAAAAACGCGGGTGGAAGGGCTGCTGCGGCTAAGTTTTCAATTAATGTTTGCCCTCTCGACGACCATCGCGTCGGCAGTTTTTTTCTATTCCAACCAAATCATGCGCCTGCTTTACCGCGAAGCCAACGATTATTCCGGCGACGTGCTCCGCTACCTGATGATAAGTTTTGTAGCCGTCAGCGCCACCTATATTTACGGCGCGCTGCTCAACGCGACGGGTAGTTTACGCAAAATGAACAGGATGTTTTTACTCGCCATCGGAATTAACGTGGGGCTGAATATATGGCTGATTCCTTCGCAAAAAGCCGCAGGGGCCACAGTCGCTACCGCCGTCACGCAGTTCTTTATTGCAGGAGCTCAAATGATCCTCGCTTACAGGGAATTAAAGTTAAAAATAGACGCGCGGCAGGTTTTTCGTCTCGTCGGTTATGTTTTGACGCTTTTAGTGTTTCAATATGTCGTTTCGCTCAATTGGACGCGCGCGTACTGGCAAAAAGGATTTTTTATATGCCTGGCGCTGAGCGGCCTGCTCGCTTTAGCGTTCGGACTGTTTCGACGGTCGGCGCTAACTGCATATCTTACGCAGGAGACGGTTTCCGAACCTGCGGCAATAGAAGAGTTTACACTTTAAAAATATCCTTATCCTCGAGCCAGGAACTGCGTCGGTAAGGCGTCATAAATTCCAATAAAAGAATCAACAAAGCGATTGCTACAAAATATTGAAAATAAGATTCATAAACGTTGAATAACCGCTCCTCGACTTCTTTTTTCTCAATTTTGTCAATACGGGCTTTTAAGGCCGGTATAATACCGGTAGTGTTCGACAGGTTAAAGTAAGCGCCCGCGCCCGCGCCGGCGAGGTCCTTCATCATTTGCTCGTTCATGACCGTCCGGACCGGTTCGCCTTTTTCGTCTCTTTTATAGTCCGTGGCGCCCTGGAAATGCGTCGGGATCAGCCCGCCCTGCGGCGTTCCAACGCCGACGGTAAAAATAACCATGTTGTTTTCTACGGCTTTGGTCGCGCGGTCGATAGCGCCGCCATCATGATCTTCGCCGTCGGTGATGATGATAAGGACTTTCTGTTGCTGGTGGTCAGGGGAGAATTCCGTATCTGCCAGGTCGATCGCTTCAGCCAAAGCCGTTCCCTGGGTAGGAACCTGGTCGGGGTTGGAAGCGCTCATGAAAAGCGCCGCAGCCGCGTAATCGGTCGTCAATGGCATTTGAACATAGGCATTCCCGGCAAAAACGATAGAACCAATCCGGTCTCCCTTGAGCGATTTGATGAGATCGACGGCAAATGCTTTGGCCCGTTCGAGCCGGTTGGGCTTGACGTCTTCGCATAACATACTATTCGAAACGTCTAGGGCGATGACCACGTCCGAACTGCGCTGTTGAACTTTTTCTTTTTTATTACCCCATTGCGGATTAGCCCAGGCGACTATGAGGAGCGTTAAAACCATCGCCAGCATGCCAAATTTGAGCGGATGCTTGAGGTTAGAAACCAGGGGCATGAGCCGCGCGGTTAATGCGGGATCGCCAAAACGCAGCAGCGCCTGACGGCGTTTCAGGCGGGCCAGGGAAAAAAACAACGTAAGCGCCGGTATGATCAGCAGGGCGAACGTATAATCGGGATGTTCGAATCTAAACATATAGGACGTTAAGGGATCGTTCTGAAAATAGAATAGCGCGCCGTCGTTTCAATTAACAACGCAATAATGGCGAACAGCGCCCAACCTCCAAAAGCTTCGCTCCGGCGGCGTAGCGTGGTCAGATCGATCTTTGATTTTTCCAACTGATCGATCTCGGCGTAGATCTGTTCCAATTCTTTACCGTTGGTAGCGCGGAAATACTTCCCGCCGGTAGTATTGGCAATTCGCTGTAACAAGGCTTCGTCAATTTCGACGGGGGTCAGCCCGTACACATATTTTCCGTCGCTGCGCCTGCCGACCGGAGACATGGCTTCTCCCTGCGAACCGACGCCGATGGTATAGACCTTTATTCCAAAAGATTTGGCGATCCCGGCAGCCGCGTCGGGTTTGATATAACCGAGGTTATTGACGCCGTCGGTCATCAGGATAACAATCTTTGATTTGACGGGACTGTCTTTCAACCGGTTGACGGCAGTCGCCAGGCCCATTCCGATAGCAGTGCCGTCCTGCAAAACGCCGCATTGCAGGTTGGCCAGGAATTGCAAAACGATCCCATGGTCGGTGGTGAGCGGGCTTTGCGTAAACGCTTCGCCCGAAAAGATCACCAGGCCAATTCGGTCAAACTGACGGGCGCGAACGAACTCCGCTGCCACCCGCTTGGTTTCTTCGAGGCGGTCGGGCGTAAAATCCTGTGACAGCATACTGCTTGACAGGTCCATCGCGAGCATAATATCGATTCCGTCGGAACTAACGTCGGTTTCCTGCAAAATCTTTTGCGGACGAGCAAACGCTACGATCAGCGATGAAAAAGCCAGCGCGCGCAAAATAGGGAGCGAAGCGCGCCACCGCCCTAGCCGCGAGCTTTTACCTTTGAATGCCTGCAAATTGGAAAAGGTCATCGGAGCGTAATGGTTTTTATAGCGCCCCATATACCACCAGCCTACCAACGGCACGAACAATAACAAGGCTAAATACTCCGGGTTGGCGAAAGTGTAATTGGAAAACATAGCGTCGGGGGTTCTTTTTAATCTCCTAAAACGTTAAAATGAAAGGGGTAGTTCACGGGGTTGGTTAAATCGAATATAGAGGCGGTATATTTTCCTTCTAATTAATGAATTACCTGCGTGAAACAGCAAAATTAAGGAATTATGCGAATAATGGGTCGAAAAAGTCCAAGAAGAGCTCCGGGACGATAGACCCGAAAACCGGAAGTGAATATAACAGGCGCACAGTTCCTTTTATCCCGAAAATCCCGGCCCCGACGTCCGTTTATCCTTAGCAACCATTTCCGTCAACCCCTGAGTCGCATATAAGCCGTATATAAGCCGTACACAAGCCGTATCTGATGCATATATGAGTAAGGTCTGACCGTCCCCTGGGACAGTAGTCAATTTGAGGAAAGGTAAACTAAAAGGGTGCTCAAAAACGCCTTATTCAAAATGGTTTATAGTTGAATAAACAAAAAGGCAGACCGGTGTTTTTCCACTTTTGCTAGTTTTAACCCATTATTCGCATGAATTATAGAACAATGAAAAGGCTAAATTAATACTTTTCCTTAATTTTTGTTGCCTTTTGAGAAAACTATAACTTTGCTAATAGGGTTTATGCTGGATCAATATAAATTCCGTAATTTTACCCCGCTATTTTATCTTCTTTTTCTTTTTGTTTATAAAAAATCAAACTATGGCTTTAGAAATAACTGGTAGACTTTATAAAAAAATGGACGCCGAAACTAAGGGCGCCTCGTTCACCGTCCGCGAGTTTGTGATTGAGATCATGGACGGACAATATCCTCAACTGGTTAAATTTCAGTTGGTGCAGGAACGCACCGCTTTATTAGACCAATATCAGGAGGGCGAACCCGTTAAAGTGCATTTCGACCTGCGCGGCAGGGAATGGCAGGGTAAATTTCTTACTTCGCTTCATTGCTGGAAAATGGAGAAAGGCGAAGGCGATACGACTGTAAAAACGAATAGTTCGGCCGCCCCAAAAACCGTTAGCCAACCGGTCGCTTCTGGGTCTGCCGGCTTCCCGGCGGAGCCGCCCGCCAAGTCCGACGAAGCAGACGACGATTTGCCATTTTAATTACAGGCTGACGATAAATTTGCTTCGCCGGTTCCCAGGCGCGCCTTCTAAACCAAGGTAGCGAAAACAGTAATTTGTCGCATAATTTCCGGAATTGATAAGACAAATTATTGTTTTTAAACTACTACGCTATGAAAAAAATATTCGCGCTGCTTTTCCTGATCGGAACCGCCGGCGCGGCGCGGGCGCAAATCCTCTCCGGTATCAGTGCCAAATGGAGCGACGACCTTCGGGAATGGTCTATTTTTACGGATATTGAAGATGAAGATAATTCCCTTGAAATGACTTTTCAAAGTCAGCGGGACTGGTCGGACTGGCATATCAGCATCCGCGAAAAAGCGGGCGTTGTGAAACTCAAGTGGCGCGACGACCCCTCGCAATGGGAGCTTCGGATGGATAATAAAATCGTTACCGCCAGCCGCATTTACCGCGACGACGCCACGCAATGGCGCCTGACCGACGGGACTACTATTTTGGATTTCAAATGCCGCCACGGCGCTGACTGGAACGAATGGATCGCCGAGGACGAACGATACGGCGTTTTTTATATTTACACCGCCGTAGAAAACGATCCGCGCGACTGGATCATTACGGATCAAAT
>JBBRMZ010000068.1:0-21796 GCA_038230555.1 Chitinophagales bacterium | reverse complement strand
GAAAAGGACTGGGAGAACAACAAGTTTTCAAAAGCAAAAGCTCATTTGTTAGTTTTTCCTGAAGGTAAAAATTTGAGCCCTAGAAATGGGGCCATAAAGTATATTGAACACGGAGAGCGCTTAGGTATTCATAAAGGTTATAAAACCGGCATTCGCAACGACTGGTTTGTAGTTCCTTCTTTAAAAGTTTCAAGCGCGTTATTTATCAGACGGAACAATCTTTATCCAAAACTAATTATTAATGAAGCGGCCGCTTATACCACGGATACCATGCACAGGGTATTTATTAAACCAAACGTAGATATTAACGCTTTAACGGCAAGCTATTATAACTCGCTTTCGTTCGCGTTTACAGAGATTTCTGGCAGAAGCCACGGTGGCGGAGTTTTGGAATTAATGCCAAACGAAGTTGAAAGGGTTTTACTTCCTTACAATATAGAAAACGCTTTATTGCTACCTCAAATTGACAAACTAATCCGTAATAAGACCCATATTGAAGAAATTTTAAAGATAACTAACTACGTTATTTTAAAAGAACATGTTGGCTTATCTCAATCAGAAATAAACTTAGCTCACAACATCTGGAAAAAATTATCTTCCAGACGATTGAACCGCGGGAAATAATTTTCCTTCAGGAATACTTTATTTTCAAACGGCAACAGCTTCTTTCTGTTTTGCCGCTTCATTCCGTTTCTCCAACACCGCCTTATAATCCCGCGGCATAATTTTAACAAAAGAAGGGAGAATTTCTTCCCAGCGGGTCAATAAATCCAAAGCCAGTTGGCTGGCGGTATAATTAAAATGCTGGCGGATCATTTTGCGGAGTATGTCTTGGTCTTCGACGGATAGGGGTTCAATATCGGCCATATCGGGATTGAATTTTTTATGGAACTGCCCGTTCGCGTTATAGACATACGCCATGCCGCCGCTCATGCCCGCGCCAAAGTTTTTCCCCGTTTCGCCTAAAACCGCCACGATTCCGCCGGTCATATATTCGCAGCCGTGATCGCCGACGCCTTCCACAACGGCGTTGGCGCCGGAATTGCGCACGGCAAAACGTTCGCCCGCCATACCCCGGATGTAGGCTTCGCCGGAGGTCGCGCCGTAAAGCGCCACGTTGCCGATGATAATATTTTTAGCGGGATCGAAGGTCGCTTTGCGATCCGGCACGACGATCAGTTTAGCGCCGGAAAGGCCTTTGCCAAAATAATCATTGGATTCGCCTTCAAGGGTGAATTTGACGCCGCGCGCGGCAAACGCCCCAAAACTCTGCCCCGCCGAACCGCGGAAACGATAAGACAAAGTATCCGGACGTAGTCCTTCGCCTTTGTACCGTTTGGATATTTCGTTTGAGAGCATGGTTCCGACGGCGCGGTCGGTATTCAGAATATCAAATTGTCCGGCGAATTCGTTCCCGGTATCCAGCGTCCGTTGCGCGTATTTGATAAGCTTCAAATCCAATATATGATCAATCCCGTGATCCTGCGCTACTTTTTTATATTGCCCGATGGTTTCTTCTGCCGGTTCTTTATAAAGGATAGGGCTGAGGTCGACGTGTTTATATTTCCAATGATCCACGTCCTTACGGGCTTTCAACATTTCGACTTTACCGACCATTTCGTTCACCGTACTATAGCCCAGTTCAGCCATGATTTCCCGCAGGTCGTTAGCGAGGAAAGTGAAGAAATTGACCACGTGCTGCGGGTCGCCGGTAAACCGTTTGCGTAGTTCCGGGTCCTGGGTAGCGACGCCAACGGGGCAGGTGTTCAAATGGCATTTGCGCATCATAATACAACCCTCCACGATCAGCGCGCCCGTAGCGACGCCCCATTCTTCGGCGCCTAGCAAAGCGGCGATCGCCAAGTCCCTACCGGTGCGGAGCATCCCGTCCGTTTGGATGGTCACGCGGTCCCGAAGTTTATTCTTTACAAGCGTCTGATGGGTTTCCGCGACGCCAAGTTCCCAGGGCAGCCCGGTATGGCGAATGCTGCTGACCGGCGAAGCACCCGTGCCGCCGTCGTGACCGCTGATGAGGATAGCGTCCGCTTTGGCTTTAGCGACGCCGGAGGCAATAATGCCGACGCCTGCTTTGGAAACCAGTTTTACGTTGATCCGCGCTGCGCGGTTGGCGTTTTTCAAGTCGAAGATTAGCTGCGCAAGGTCTTCGATGGAATAAATATCGTGGTGGGGCGGGGGAGAAATGAGGCCCACGCCCGGCGTGGAGTGCCGAACCCTGCCGATCCAGTCGTCCACTTTATGGCCGGGAAGTTGTCCGCCTTCGCCGGGTTTGGCGCCCTGCGCCATTTTGATTTGCAGTTCGTCGGCGTTCGACAAATAATAACTTGTTACGCCAAACCGACCGGAGGCCACTTGTTTAATGGCTGATCTTTCCCAGTCGCCGTTGGCTTTTCTTTCAAAGCGGATCGGATCTTCGCCGCCCTCGCCGGAATTACTTTTGCCGCCGATCCGGTTCATGGCGATGGCCAGCGTAGAATGGGCCTCGTGCGAGATGGAGCCAAAAGACATCGCGCCAGTTGCAAAACGGCGCAATATATTTTCCACCGGTTCCACTTCTTCTATGGGGATGGGCGTTCCTTTACGGAAAGTCAGCAATCCCCGAAGCGTACAGGCCTGTTCGGTCTGTCGGTTGATGAGCTCTGCATATTTTTTATAGACGCCGTAATCGTTGGTTCGCGAGGAGACCTGCAACAGGTGAATGGTGTTGGGATTCATCATGTGGTATTCGCCGCGGCGTTTCCATTGATAAATACCGCCCGTTTCCAGTTGTTTATGCGCGCCGGGGTTTGAATTATAATACGCCAGTCGCAAACGGATCAAAACTTCTTCTGCAATCGTATCGTAACCAATCCCTTCAATGCGCGAAACGGTTTTAGTGAAACAGGTATTTACTACGTCGCTATGGATTCCCAACGCCTCGAATATTTGCGCCCCGCAATAAGATTGGAGCGTCGAAATGCCAATCTTGGACATGACTTTTAGCAGCCCTTTATTGATCGCTTTGATAAAATATTCCTTCGCTTTTTTATCAACGCTATAACCGGCAGATCCGTTGGCGCCGTTCAGATGCGCGTCCGAAGTCAGCTCATGTTCCAAAGCGATCGATTTGACCGTTTCAAAAGCCAGGTAAGGATTTACCGCGTTGGCGCCGTAGCCAAGCAACGTGGCTATGTGGTGCGTCTCGCGTATATCGCCGCCCTCTACAATAATCGAACAAGCGCTGCGCAAACCTTCCCGGATGAGGTGGTGATGTACGGCGCCCGTGGCCAGCAGGGTAGGGACGGGCGCATTAAGCATATCGGCGGACGCGTCGGAGAGGACTAGTAGGTTGGCGCCATTGCGGACGGCTTCTTCCGCGCGGGCGCAGATTTCTTCAAGCGCATGTTTCAGTCTTCCTTTTTGTCCGTCGGCGTCAAAGGTTATTTCGACGGTCTCGGACCGGAAATTAGGGTGGTTGATTCTTTTCAGTTTCAAGAGGTCGCCGTTCCTTAATACCGGCTGCTCGAGGAAAATAAATTTTGCCTGCTCTTCGGTTGGTATCAATATATTGCCGCAACTCCCCAGCTTGACATGCAGCGACATGACGTCTTTCTCCCGGATAGGGTCGATGGGCGGGTTGGTTACCTGCGCAAATAATTGTTTAAAATAATTGGACAGGTGTTGGGATTGTTGCGATAGAACCGCCAATGGCACGTCCGTCCCCATGGAGCCAATGGGTTCTTCGCCCGATTTGAGCATGGGCTCCAGGATCACACTCAGGTCTTCGCGGGTAGTTCCGAACAACTGCTGGCGTTCCAGGAGATTTTTTTCCGTAATCCGGGTAAAAGCTGCGCCGTCTGCGTCGTTGATCCCTTTCGAAACGTCGTCCAGCGAGAGCCGGTATTTTTTAATCCAGTCCTTATATTCGCGATTATGGCAGATGATGTTCTTTACTTCTTCGTCGCCGTACATCCGGCGTTCTTCCAGGTCGGCCACCAACATTCTGCCCGGTTGCAAACGCCCTTTAAAAACAATTTTTGCAGGATCAACCGGCAAAGCGCCCGCTTCGGAAGCGGCGATCAACACGTTATCGTCGGTGACCAGATAACGCAACGGGCGGAGACCGTTCCGGTCCAGCGTAGCGCCGACTACGATACCATCGGAAAAACAGATAGCGGCGGGGCCGTCCCAGGGTTCCATCAGCATTTCATGGTATTCGTAGAACGCTTTTTTGTCTTCGCTCATTTCCGCGTCGTGCTGCCACGCTTCAGGGATCATCATCATCAAAGCGTGCGGCAGCGATCTGCCGTTCATCACTAAAAACTCCAGCACGTTATCGAAATTCGCAGAATCCGACAGCGAAGTTCCGCATACGGGGAACAACTTTTCCAATTCGTCGGCGGTAAATACTGCCGATTTCATTACCTGTTCCTTTGATTTCCACCAGTTATTGTTACCGGTAATGGTATTGATTTCGCCGTTGTGCGCAATATAACGAAAAGGCTGCGCTAATTTCCATTTTGGGACGGTATTGGTCGAGAACCGGGAATGAATGAGCGCCATCGCCGATTTGACGGAATCGTCGTGCAGATCTTGGAAATACGGGCGCAACTGGTGCGTGGTTAACTGGCCTTTATACAGGATGGTTTTATAGGAAAAAGAAGCAATATAAAATTGCTCGACCGACTGCGGGAAAGTCTGATAAATTTTATGCGTGGCGTATTTCCTCAATAAATACAGCCGCCGCTCAAGGTCGTACTTCTCCAGTTTGGCTTTGGGTTTCACAAAAACCTGTTCCATACGCGGCTCTACGCTGATAGCCATATCGCCCAGTTCCTCATGATCGGTCGGAACTTTTCGATAGCCCAACAAATCAAAACCGGTTTCGTCGATATAATCGTTGAACAGCGTCCGGCATTGATTCCGCAGATTACGATCCTGCGGGAAAAAAAGCATACCGACGCCGTATTTTCCTTCTTCCGGCAATCCAAATCCCAACTCTTTGCTTTTTTTGACAAAAAAGTCATGCGGCGTCTGAATCATGATACCTGCCCCGTCGCCCGTATTGGGTTCGCAGCCGCAGGCGCCCCGATGCTCCATGTTGGAGAGCATGGTTAAAGCGTTTTCTATTAATTCATGCGATTTTATACCATTCAGGTTGGCGATCAGGCCCGTTCCGCAGGAATCTTTTTCCATGGAGGGGACGTATAGCCCGGGTTGGCGTGGTTGTTCCATGATAATTAACTGGTTAATAGCGATCAATGATGGACAAAAATCTCTGTCGACGCAACGAAAAGCGTAAGAACAAAGTCGCCGCTTCTTTAATTTATTCAGGCGCGGCTGAAAACAACGCTATTTCTCTTATCAGCGTTGGCTAAAATTAGTATAGCCGTCAAAAATACAATAAATCTTTATTAAAATGATTAAAAAATCGTTCTTTATTTGTACGAACTCTATATAAAAGGAATGTTTTTTACGAAATTCAAAATCTAACTTAGAGCCTGCCCTTTTCCAATATTGAAATTTTATTTTAATAACATTGCGCCTGATATTTTTATTATTTATAAAATAGCGCATTTTATTAAGGTTTATTTGGTAAATGAAGTAGGCTATTTTTTTAAACCGGCTAATCTTAAAAAACGCTTACCTTACCTTTTTTTAAGACGCCGGTAATATTACGCGTCCAATTTCTGGAAATTATTAATCGCTATGGAGTTCAAAAAATACGCTTTTATTGTAGCCTGCGGGTTCCTGATGAGCCGTCCGGGCGTCGCCCAAAACGAAAAACTTAAAACCGAGATCGACCGGCTGACGATGGAAGAAGTCCCAAAAGTGGTCGCCTGGCGACGCGATTTTCACCTCCATCCTGAACTCGGCAACCGCGAAGTCCGTACCGCCGGAATTATTGCCGCTCATTTAAAAAGCCTGGGGCTAGAAGTAAAAACCGGCGTCGGTATAACGGGCGTCGTCGGCGTCTTGCGGGGCGGCAAGCCCGGTCCGGTCGTCGCACTGAGAGCAGATATTGACGCGCTGCCGGTAACGGAAAGAACGCCCGTTCCGTTTGCTTCTAAAGAAACTACTATGTATAACGGCGTAAGTACGGGCGTCATGCACGCCTGCGGCCACGATTCGCATACCGCCATGCTGATGGGCGTCGCCGAGGTACTCTCAAAAGTGAAAAGCCAGCTTTCCGGTTCCGTCAAATTTATTTTCCAACCTTCCGAGGAAGGCGCGCCGAAAGGCGAGGAAGGGGGCGCTTCGCTAATGATTAAAGAAGGGGTGATGGAAAATCCAAAAGTGGACGTCATTTTTGGTTTGCATATTTGGGCGCAAACGCCCGTCGGAAAGATTGACTATCACCCTGGCGGCATGATGGCCAGCAGCGACGCTTTTTCCATCAAAGTAAAAGGGAAACAAACCCACGGCGCCAGTCCGTGGCTGGGCGTGGATCCCATTGTAACTTCCGCCCTGATTGTTACCGGCCTTCAGACCGTCGTTAGCCGCATGACGCCGTTGGCGGAAACGCCCGCCGTGGTCACCGTTGGATCCATGAACGGCGGCAACCGGGGCAACATCATCCCTGAAGAAGTGAATATGACCGGCACTATCCGTTGTTTTGATACAAATGTGCAACTAAAAATTCACGACGAAATCCGACGCGCAGTTAAAGGGATTGCCGAGAGCCAGGGAGCGACGGCGGAAGTAGAGATTAAAATAGGAAATCCTGTTACTTATAACGATCCCGCGCTGGTTGAAAAAATGCTCCCGACGTTGCGCGAAGTTTCCGGACCGGGAAACTGCATTCCCGCGATTCCCCGTATGGTCGCCGAAGATTTCGCACAGTATGAGAAAGTAGTGCCCGGCTTTTTCTTTATCCTGGGCGGCTTACCGAAAGACGTTCCAGTTGAACAATCCGCGCCGCACCATACGCCCGATTTTTACATAGACGAAGGCGGATTCGGTTTGGGCGTCCGGGCGTTCTGTCATTTGGTAGTGGATTATGCGGTCAAAAAGTAGCTATCAGCTATCAGCTATCATCTATCAGCTATCATCTATCAGCCGGCGGCTTTCAGCTACTTTTTATTCATTTGTACCTTTTATTTTATTCAGAAGATTACACTCATTCAAATATTTATGAGACAAATTTTTAATAAATATTTCTCTTTGGTCATTCTGTTAGCGTTAATAGTCCTTTACCCAAAATTTTCAAAAGCGCAATCGGCGGATTTAAAGCGCCGCATGGACTCGATTGCTCAAGCGGAAGAACCTAAAGTAATCGCCTGGCGGCGACAAATCCATCAAAACCCGGAACTTGGCAACCGCGAATTTAAAACCTCGCAGTTGATTGCCGATCATTTAAGAAGCCTGGGACTGGACGTGCAAACTGGCGTTGGTAAAACCGGTGTGATCGGGATTCTCAAAGGAGGAAAACCCGGGCCGGTCATCGCGCTACGGGCGGATATGGACGCCCTTCCGATTACGGAAAGAACGCCTGTAGCTTTCGCCTCAAAAGTGACGACCGAATACAACGGAGCGCAAACGGGCGTCATGCATGCCTGCGGCCATGATACCCACGTAGCTATTTTGATGGGCACAGCCGAAGTTGCCGCCCGGGTCAGAAACGAACTTGCGGGCACCATTAAGTTTATTTTTCAGCCTGCCGAAGAAGGCGCTCCTATTGGCGAGGAAGGCGGCGCGGCGCTGATGATCAAAGAGGGCGCAATGGAAAACCCAAAAGTGGAGGCAGTTTTTGGGCTGCACATCAATTCTAAAGAGGAGGCGGGAAAATTGATTTATTGCCCGGGCGCCTTCATGGCCAGCGCCGACGGTTTTGAGATCGTAGTGAAAGGAAAATCTACGCACGGCGCCAGTCCCTGGCTGGGCGTCGACCCCGTTGTAACGGCATCGTTGATCATTGTCCAATTACAAACGATCGTTAGCCGTATGACTCCGCTCGCAGAAACGCCGGCGGTGGTAACGATCGGCTCTATAAAATCGGGCAACCGGAATAACATCATTCCCGAACAGGCGATCATGACGGGTACGGTTCGTTGCTTCGATACTAAAGTTCAAATGAAAATACATGAAGAAATACGCCGGATTGTTAAAAATGTATCGGAAGGGCAGGGCGCGACGGCGGAGGTAAATATTGTGGAAGACGGTTACCCGGTAACCTATAATGATCCGGCGCTTACGGAAAAAATGATTCCTTCCCTTGTGGAAGCGGCAGGCGCTTCTAACGTGGCGCTTACTCAAAAGCGAATGGGCGCCGAAGATTTTTCTTTCTTTGAAAAAAAGGTTCCGGGGCTATTTTTTAATTTGGGCGGAAGACCGAAATCGACAAAACCAGAAGACGCGGCGCCTCATCATACTCCCGATTTTTATATTGACGAAAGTGGTCTGATAGTAGGCGTTAAAGCGTTTTGTCATATCATTGTGAATTATCCCGTGTTAAAATAAGAAAGCGCCCCGATTATACCGGGGCGCTTTCTTAAATTTCCGTATCGTATATACCGCAGAAAATTAAGCTGTTTGCGATCTTAAAGCGTTTTGCGTTTCTTGTATTTTCATTAACTGCTCTTTGATGAGTTCGCGAGTTTTGTAAGAAAGGCCCTCGGTAGCAAGCGCTTCGGTGTAAGCTTTGATAGCGGCGTCTTCGCCGGTGATACAACTGGCGACAATGCTCGCTTTATCGTTTGCGCCTACGCTGTCTTTAACGTCGATCCATGCGCGGTGGAGCGCGCCCAGCGGTCCCGATCCGGTGGCCGGTTCTCCGCCCAGGGAGGAAACTTCGGAAATCAGCGCGTGCGCAAATTCGCCGCGTTGAGCCGAATACTTCATAAAAAATCCTTTCATAGCCGTATCGGTACAATTTTCGGCTGCATTCTCGTAACCCAGTTTTCCGTCGTTGACCATCCGGATTAAATGATTTAACGTATCTATGGTTTTATTAGCGGTCGCTTCCATGTTTATTAAATTATTTTAAAGTGAATAAATTTTAATAATGTTTTATAGGTTATAGAAAAAAGGCTACTCATTAAGTAGCCTTTTTCTTTTTAGATTTATTTGGAGGATTTCTCGGAACCTCCGCTTTTCCCGCCTGAATGTGAACCAGACTCTTCAGAACCAGTGAATTTTCCCTGCTCGTCTCTTTCTGGTAAACCTGCATGTTTGCGAGAAGCAGATTCAGCATGTTCGGTTGCTTTTGAAGCATGACCTCTTGCGGAATGCGCGTGAGAAGCCGCTTTGTCGTGGTTGCCGGAAGTCATTTCATGATCTGCTTTAGTGTGATGCTCAGCAGCCTTTGAGTGATGCTCTGCAGCTTGGCGGTGATGTGAATGATTTCCGCTTCCTGAATTGCCTGAATTAGTCATTATTAAAAATTTAAGGTGAAAAATAATTTGATTAACTTGCTACTCATTATTAAAATTCTTTGCCAACCGGTTTAAACCGAATTTATAGGAGGTTTTAGAAGATGAAGTGTAAAAAACTCCCTAAATTGGGTAAATATATACTTGCGATAAAAAAAAATTCAATTTGCTTCCCCATTTTGTCGACGCCGTCTCTCAAATTGTATATTCAACTGCTGAAAATAAAAAAACGAGCCGTTTAATACGTGCTCGTTTTAGAATATAATTATATATAAAAGAATGAATTTTCCATATCTTTTAATTTTAATATCTGCCGTCTCTCCAACGCTCCGCCCTTTCCCGCCTTTCTTCCGCTTCGCGGCGTAGTCGCCGTTCGTCTTGCTTGATATGTTCAACCAGGCGATTAATATGAATATTTAAGCGCGCCAGTTCTTCCTCGCGGTATCGCGCCGCTCTGCGGTCCCGGTAATCGTAATCTGTTTGTATCCGGCGCTGTAAAACGGAGGCGGCTTCATAATTGCGTCTTAACTCTTCTTTATCTCTTTGAATATCCCGGAGTTCATGCCGTATTTCTCTTCCCGCGCGATATTCCGGCGCCGGGGCGGCATAAAAAACATTTTGGGACTCTATTTTAGAACCTGCTACCGCTATTAGTATAAACGGTAAACTAAAGGAAAAGAAATTTTTCATGCCAAAAGAACTGAGGGCAGATTTAAATAATAAAAATATTTTTGAAGCAAATAATGAATAAAGAAAAGTACGCCCCGATGAAATAATAGCGGGGCGCCCCTTATCTTTTAATTATGCCAGTCTCCGTTTCTGCGGGCGTCGTGATCGCGGTTTTCGTAACGATCGTGTTCCCGGCGTTCTCGTTCGTAGCGCGCTTCGCGTTCTTCTTTCTCGATATGATTTTGCAAGCGTTCTATTCTTTCATTGATTTCATGCAGGCGATTTTGGTCGTATTCTGCCGCTCTGCGATCTCTGACGTCGTAATCGCTTCTAATGCGTTCGCGCAATCCTGCCGCGATCCGGTAATTTTGCTCCAATTCTTCTTTGTCTCTTCTCAGGTCGCGGGAATCATATCTATTTCCGTCATTTCGGTAACCGTCATTCTTATACCCGTCGTTCCTGTCGCGTTGCGGTTCGTAAATAGCTGGAACGGGCGCCGGCGGTGGAGTCTGAATGGAGACTGAACCATGATCTCCGAATCCGAGCCGGACGTCGGCTACCACCTGAGCTTTCAAAGCCGTCATAGACGCAAAGAATAAAAGAGCGCCGGTCGAAATTTTTAATACGGTTTTCATAAAAAGGAATATTAAATGTGAAAGGATAAATCTGTTTTCTTTTTCAATGTTAAATACGATAATAAGACGTTTTTTAAAAGCATAGGTTATTCAGAAACAGGGAGTTTAACGGTAGTTTAACCAGTGTTACCATTCCTTCCTTTATTTTAACTATATAGACCTTACCTTAAGGAATTGAATGTTATTTTGCCTGATATTCAATGAAACGATTACATTTGAAGGGAATCTTTATCTCTCCTTTCCATAGCTTCATTTTTTATGAAACCAACTGCGTCGTTTATTCTTTTCAGCCTTTTTTTTGGCATATTATCCTTTGGCCAGGCTAATATTTGTATCCCGGCGTCTTTGAAAAGCGACGTTTGGACAGCCAACTGGATTACCTGCCCGGACGCGCCTTTAAAAGAGTACGGCGTATATTGTTTTAGAAAATCTTTTCAACTACCCGCGTCGCCCACAAGTTTCGTGGTTCACATCTCCGCCGACAATCGGTATAAATTATATGTCAACGGCGTTTTTACAGGGGCCGGTCCCGCGCGCGGGGATTTAGCCAATTGGAATTATGAAACCCTTGACATAGCCAAATATCTGAAGCCCGGGAAAAATACGCTTGCCGCCCTCGTCTGGAATCAGGGAGAATACAAGCCCGAAGCCCAATGCACCGCTAAGACCGCTTTTTTACTCCAGGGGAATGATATAGCTACAGAAGCGCTCGTCAATACCGGCAAATCCTGGAATGTAATAAAAAACGAGGCTTATCAACCGACTTCCGTCGCTAACGGTCCCCGATTATGGGCTTACATGGTCGCGGGCTGCGGCGATCTGGTGGACGAAAAAAAATATCCTTTTGGATGGGAAACGACGGACTACAACGACGACGCCTGGACAGGCGCCCGGGAACTGGAAAATGCCATTCCCGTCGGGGCGGGTTCGGGCGCGACTTGGTACCTGACGCCGCGAACGATCCCAATGATGGAAAATACCCTGCAAAGATTTAAAGAATTGCGGCGGGTCGTCGGAACCGGGGGGATTAAAGAGATCCCCAACTTTTTAATAGGCGCGGCGCCCGCCGTGATTCCCGCCCATAGCCGCGCCCAAATTTTAATCGACCAGGGCGTCGAAACGGTCGCATACCCCGTATTAAAAACTTCCGGCGGAAAAGGCGCGACCGTTCACCTGGAATACGCGGAAGCGCTGATCGACGCTAAAAGGCAAAAAGGCAACCGGAACGACGTCGAAGGAAGAATTGTCATGGGGAATACGGATTCTATTATACTGGAAGGCAGCCAAAATCGCTTGTTTTCCACACTATGGATCAGAATATTCCGGTACATAGAAATGGATATTGTAACGCAGGACGATCCGCTTCAGATTGACGATTTTTACAGCGTGTTCAGCGCCTATCCGTTTAAAGAAAAGGGCGCTTTTGTTTCCAATGACCCCATTTTGTCGGACATTTGGAAAACGGGCTGGCGGACGGCCCGTCTTTGCGCGGGCGAGACCTATTTTGACTGTCCTTATTACGAGCAGTTGCAATATGTAGGCGATACCCGCATTCAGGCGTTAATTTCGTTATACGTCTCCGGAGACGACCGGCTGATGCGCAACGCTATCACCGATTTGTACCACTCAATGACCGACGAAGGCCTCACGCAAAGTCGCTACCCGACCGACAATAAACAAATGATTCCGCCTTTTTCTTTATTTTGGGTTTCGATGGTTTATGATTACTGGATGCATCGCCGCGACGACGCTTTTTTGCAGCCTTTGCTGCCGTCGGTCCGGCAGGTACTAACCTGGTACGAAAATCATTTGGATTCTTCCACTCAAATTCTCGGCCCGGCAAGCTGGTGGAATTTTGTCGACTGGGCGCCCCAGTTCAAGTTTGGAGTCCCCGCAGGGGGGAAAGAGGGTGGTTCTGCTATTTTATCGGGCCAGTTCGCTTATACGCTCCGGCAGGCCGCGCAGGTTTTTGATTATTTCAACCGCCGCGAAGAGGGGGCCCATTACTTGAAACTGGCCGACCAAACGGCTTCCGCAGTTTACCGGCTTTGCTTCGACCCCGGCAGGGAAGCGATGGCGGATACGCCGGATAAAAAAACGTTTAGTCAGCACGCCTCGATTATGGGCGTTTTGAGCGAAGCCGTCCCCGAACCGCAACGAAAAGCCGTAATGAACAAAATATTATTGGATACCTCAATGATCCAGGCGACTTTTTATTACCGTTTTTATTTGAATCTTGCGCTAAAAAAAGCAGGTATGGCTGATCTTTATTATAGCCAGTTGACGCCCTGGCGCAATATGTTAAAACTGGGACTGACCACTTTTGCCGAAAATCCCGAGCCGGTCCGCTCCGATTGTCACGCCTGGAGCGCCAGCCCGGTTTACGACCTCCTGGCGACGATATGCGGTATCATGCCCGCGACAAGCGGATTCTCTTCCGTAAAAATTCAACCCGCAATGGGCGAACTGATGGAAATAGAGGGGAAGACTCCGCATCCGCTGGGAGAAATACTCGTACAGCTAAAAAGGAAAGGAGCGTCGGGCGTTGTGGGAAGCATAAAATTGCCAAGAGGCCTGCCGGGCGTATTTATCTGGAACAATCAGGCAAAGGCGCTGACGGAAGGCGTAAATATGATCGATCTGTAAAGCGCCCATAGCTCCTTTACATTAACGCTTTCACAAAATCGGGTAAACTGGGGAAGATATAATCGGGTTCGGCACCGGTAAAATCGTCCGCTTTGCCTTCGATGAGGACGGTGACCATGCCCAGTTTTTTCCCGAACTGCATATCGCTGAGCGAATCGCCCATCATGACGGATTTAGAAAAATCAATCTCCGGGAAATCTTTTTGGGCCTGAAGCGCCATCGCCGTGCCGGGTTTACGAAGCGGCGCGTCCGGCGAGGGCAGTTCCGGCGCGTGATAGATTTTGTCGATCCTGCCGTCCAGCAGGTCGATGGTTTTCAGCATCATGCGGTGGATCTCGTTCAGATGCTTTTCAGTCATTAGTTTTTTTCCTATACCCGCCTGATTAGTGACCAGGATAATGCGGCCAAAAGTTGCGGCTAATTTTTCCATCGCGCGCGGCACGCCCGCCACAAAAGAGAACTCTTCCCATTTTTTGATATAATCGTCGTCCGCGCGTTCATTGATGACGCCGTCGCGATCTAAAAAAAGCGTCCAGGCGGAGTTAAATTGGTGCGTAATTTCCTGCATATCGTAAAGTCTGTTTAATATTTTAGACGTGATTTGGGCCGCGAGTTACAAAATCTTTGAATCCTAAAGTTAAAGCCTGCCAGCTAAATCGTTTTTTTTGTTCTATGACCTCTTTAGTAAAACTTTCCGAACGGTTGTTTTTAAAATAATCAACGATTGCGTCCGCAATTGCAATCGCGTCCGGGTCTACAATATACCCTGAAACGCCATGAGCGACTATTTCAGGCAACCCCCCCACCTTAGTTGCCAGCATGGGTTTATTAAAATGATTAGCCAGTTGAGAAATACCGCTCTGTGTTGCCGAACGATATGGCTGAACGATCAGATCTGCCGCTGAAAAATAGCACCGCACTTCGTCCGCAGGAATAAATTCAGACCGGATCTCGACTTTATCCGATATACCCAAACGTTCGACCAGGCGCCGGTAGCCTGCCTCGTCTTCATAAAATTCGCCTGCCACCAATAAAATAAGGTTCAGCGCTTTTACCTGCGGCGTCGCCATCGCCTCTAAAGCCAAATCTAAGCCTTTATATTTTCTAATAAAACCGAAAAATAATAAATATCTTTTATTTTCGGGCAAATTCAATTTTTGCAGCGCCGCCGACCGTTCCAGCGGTTCGCCATAACTATCGTAGACCGGATGCGGGATATATTTAATTTCTTTATTTTTTGTAAAGGTCTTCAATTCTTCCGCCACGGAACGGCTCATCGCGACGAAACCGTCCGCCGCGCCTGTGAAATATTTTGCCAAAAGGCGGTCTCCCGGTCTTTTTTCATGCGGGACAATATTATCCACCCATGCGACAACCGGCGCTTTTAAACTTCTTTTAACAAGCCGCAGGATGGTTCCCAGCGCCGGACCCATGAAAGGCAGCCAGAAACGGCAAACGATCAGATCGGGGCGCTCTTTGACGATTGCGCGGGCGGTCGCAAACCAGCTAACAGGATGCACGGAATTGATCGTAATGCGAATATCCAGGTCGTCCGGCGCATTTTCTTCAGAATATTGCGTTTTACCAGGGAATAAAAAGCCCGGATATTGCAGGCTGTACGTAAATAGAACGACGGCGTCCCCTTCTTTTAAAAATTCCCGCGCAAGTCGCTCGCCGGAGGCGGCAATGCCTCCGCGAAGCGGGTATGCGGGAGTAAGGAGAACAATCTTCAAATCAGGGGATCGTATAAAGAGGTTTAAGTAATTTTGCGCAAAGTTCTCAAATTATGGCGCATCCAAAAGTTTTTTTGCCTGCCTGCGGGCTAATTTTTTTAGCGTCGCAAAGCGCGGTCGGGCAACAGCGTTTTGGCGGCGGGGCGCTTGTCGGCGTCAACGCCTCCCAATTAGACGGCGACCAGGCGGCAGGATACAATAAATACAGCCTCTGCGCCGGCGTCCGGGGTATTGTCTATTTGGAAAATAAGAAAAACATTTCTATCGACCTATTATACAGCGGGCAGGGCAGCCGGTCTACCGATAACGATCCCGTTTTGCCTTTTACCGTTAAACTGGATTATTTAGAAATACCCGTCCTGTTTAACTATGGCGACTGGGAAAAGAAAGACCGCAACAACCGGGCCTATTATAAACTTCAATTCAGCGGAGGCATTTCTTACAGCCGGTTATTCAATGCCGCCGCAGACCCTTCTTTTTTAATAAATCACGCTCCGCTCACGCTTTGGCAAAAGAATAGTTTTTCCGCCGTATTGGGAGCGACTTATTTTGTAAACGCTCATTTTACCGTCGGCGTGAAATGGACGTCTGCTTTTACCCGTCTGTTTAATCAAAATGATTATAACAACGATCCCGTTCTAAGAAATTATAATTCTATACGGGGGTACTTCTGGTCGCTGCAAGCGGGATATTTGTTTTGAAGAAAACCTTTTCTTCAAGTAAATTGGTAAAGGTTATTATCTTTGTCCGGCTAATTTCTTTTAATTTTAATTCAACCAACTATTATGAGCATTCAAAATATTGAGCAGAACGCGAAGGATAGAGTTTCTTCCTGGCATTTGGGCAGGAAAGTATTAATCCTTTTAGGCGTAATTATTCTATTAATCGTTCTATACGGCCTTTTTGCCGCTAATTATGTGTACAGCGACGGCAATCGGGCAGGAATCGTACGAAAGATCAGTAGAAAAGGATATGTAAATAAAACCTGGGAAGGCGATCTGCAAATAGGCATGACCTTTCCGGGGCAACCTGTAGGCGGCGGCGATATCTGGTCTTTTACGGCGGAAAATAATCCGGATGTTATTCAGGCGTTAGAAACTGCCGCGGAAACCGGTAAAAGAGTGTCTTTACATTATAGAGAAAAACGCTATCAGTTCGCCATATTAGGAGATACCCATTATTTTGTAGACCGAGTAGAAGAAGTGAAATAAGCGCTTGATTCACTTTAACCGCTTTTAATGTGAAATCTTCTGCCCGTCCAGTATTTTAGTAAATGCGGACTTATTGGCGTCCAGGGTTAACTCTTTCTGCAACCTGCCCGCGTTTTCCTTATCAGTCGTTCTGGAGAGCGCGAATTTTGCAAAATCCAGCCGGTTGTCATCGTATATAAAAAGCCGCATAACTTCAGCCGCCTGCGCGACGCTCATCGCACGATCCTGGAAATATTGTTTGGCGGCTTCCAGTTTGCCGCTGTCAAAATCTTTGCTTTGAATAGTGGTTTTTGCCTGCCGGAACTCTTCGGGCGTCACCGCGCCGCCGCCGGGAGTAGCACTATAGTTTTGGGCGGCGGCGGCAGGCGGCTGCACTGGCCGAGGCGCTTTCTGCGAATATCCCTGTTGTGGATTGGCCGGAGCGGCGCCTGAAAAATTAGTTCCTTTCTTACTCAAAAAGCGATAAAAAGCGTCCCTCGCCGGTTGCGTCGTAAAAACAGCCGCCACTTCGTTAAAGTGTTGGAGGTCGTAAATCCTTCCTCTCCGGTAAGCAAATCCCGCATATTTGGATTTCTCGTAATCATTCGGGAATAGCATGGCCAGTTGGCGTATCTGGTCGGACGCAAGCGCCCGCCCCTCAGTAAAACGTTCAATGGCCGACGCGCGCGTCCGGACGGGAAGCGATGCAAAATAACTATATTCGCGGTTGAAATAGCCCGGATCAACGCGGGTAACGCTTCCGGGAGCAGGCTGCGTATAATACCGGTTCTCATAAACCGTTTGAGAAAAACCTGAAAAGAAGAACAGGCAAAAAGCTATTATTTGAAAGAGTCTCATGGTGAAAGGACGTATTCAAAAAGTGAATAATAAAAGAAATTTCCTACGAAAATAAGGATTTTTCAAATAAGCCGCAATGACTTTAAATGTTCTTTAACTTAATACATCGGTTCTATTTTTAGAGGCTTCGGTTTTCTTATTTTATTGGGACGAGTGATTACTTCAATAACGCCATACACAATATTTGGACTGTATTTTTTCTTCGCCGCCCGCACCGAAACAAAGCGTACAGAGCTAATATCCGCCGTATCTAATTCCTCGATCCTTTTTTTTCGCTCATAATACGCCGTCTTAAAAACGCCGTCCACAATTATGGGTATTTGTCCGGTCCCCGCCGGTTTATCTTTAACTTTGTGTTCGATCCAGTCTTCGTTTTGTCCGATCGTATGCTTTATTTCTACAATATTTTTTGCGGTATCCGCGCCTGTGTCGGCGAATTTTTTCTTGTCCTTTACTTTAATAGTTGTTAGCCTATCCCTTTGTTTGATCTTTTCATCGCTCAAAACGCCGTCTATAACTGTATACTCCATCTCATTTTTGTCCGTTGATTGTTGCACTAAAATTCCCCCTTTCCCTTTATCTGGGAGGTCATATATAGGGAACTCTTGGGCGGCGAGCTTCCAACTCCGTAAAATCAAAAAAGCGGAGGAATAGGCGTGAAAGTAAAGCGTAATAAATATGATTAAAGTTGGTTTTTTCATAAAACGGGTTTTGAATTTAGAAATAAAATGATTGGAAAGCAGTTTTCTGTTTCAAATCAAAACGCCGTTTAGATTATTAAAAGTATATAGTGTTGCAATATTCCCATATATATGACGATGAATATTATTTTACCTTTAATTCGGAATGCAAACGCGCTAATTTCCCCGATTTCCCCGTATTAATTAAAACGGTAATTGTATTTTTGCGTTTGCAGATCGTTGACGGGATTTTTACCGGCCAGATTTAAGAAAAGGAATTATTTTCTTTGCGGGGGCTCAAAGCGACCGTTGCGATTAACCAATTAATGATCTTATGCAAAAAATAGCGGTTTTTTCTTCCGGCGGCGATTCGCCCGGCATGAATGCGAATATTAGGGCGGTGGTGCGGACGGCTCATTACTATAAAATGCAAGTGGTTGGTATCCGGCGCGGATACGAAGGAATGATTGAGGGCGACTTTTGGGAAATGCATAATAAAGACGTCAGCAACATTATGCAGTTAGGGGGCACGATTTTGCAAACTGCCCGAAGCGACCGCTTCATGACGCCGGAAGGCAGAAAGGAGGCGTACGACAACCTGAAAAAATACGGGATTGAAGGGGCGGTCGCCTGCGGCGGCAACGGCACGTTCACGGGAGCTAAAGTATTTATGCAGGAATATCCGGACGTCCATTTTGTCGGAACGCCCGCCACCATCGACAACGACCTTTTCGGAACGGATTATACCATCGGTTTTGACACTGCCTGCAATACCGCCATGAATGCCATTGATAACATCAAAGATACCGCCAATGCACACAACCGCTTGTTTTTTGTGGAGGTCATGGGCCGCGACGCGGGTTTTATCGCCCTGCGCAGCGCCATCGCTTCGGGCGCCGAAGCGGTCTTGGTGCCCGAACTGCAAACCGACCTCGGCGGGCTGGTCGCCACGCTTAATCAGAATTACCAGAACAAGAAAAGGTCGAGCATTGTTATTGTGGCGGAAGGCCAAGACGCCGGCGGCGCTTTTAAAGTGGTCGAACAGATCCGCGACCGGCTGGATTCCAAAGATATCCGGGTTTCTGTTTTGGGTCATATACAGCGCGGCGGCAGGCCGACCGTCGCCGACCGGGTCCTTGCCAGCCGCCTGGGCATTGAAGCCGTTCACGCCCTTAGGGACGGCAAAAAAGGGGTAATGATCGGGCAAATTGCCAATGAGATTTCTTATACGTCTTTTGATATTGCTATTAAGCACAATAACCGGATTAGCCCGACGATGCTCGAAATGGTTAAAATACTTTCTTAGCTATCAGCCGTCAGCTATCAGCTATCAGTCCGAAGGTCTCGGGCTTCAGCCGTTTTGGAAGAAACAGTTTCAGGCAAAAGAAACACTTTTATTCACCCACTTTGTTAAACAATCTATGAAAAACTCCCAAAAACGTCCAGGCGTCCTTCAGGGTTTATTTGGCGTTCTGATTCCCGGTGCGCTGTTTTTTATCTCCTGCGCTTCCCAGAAACCGCCTTTGGCGTTTTCCGCTTACCCGCTTCCCGCCGCACCCGATTATGCCAAACCGGAATGTTGGGCCGCACTACCCGGAAAATCAGTCAATCCTGCCGAACGAATTCCAGCAGATTTGCAGGGCGAAACCCTGGGAACGGAAGTAGACGTTTTTTTTATTCATCCGACTACTTTACTGGGTAAAAAGGCGAAAGACTTCCGTTGGAACGGAGACGTCTACGACTCCGTCCTCAACGCGAAAACGGATAATACGACGATTCTCCTGCAAGCCAGCGCTTTCAACGCCGCCGGAAAAATCTACGCGCCCCGCTACCGGCAGGCGCACCTTCAGGCGTATTTTACGCGCGATACCGCCACCGCGCGCCAGGCGTTTAGCGTGGCGTATTCCGACGTAAAAAAGGCATTCCAGTACTACCTCGAACATTATAATAAAAACAGGCCTTTTATCATCGCCTCTCATAGCCAGGGGACGACGCACGCCAAAAGGCTGATTAAGGAAATAATCGATCAGAATCCCCGGTTAAGAAACAAATTGGTTGCAGCTTATATTATAGGCATACCTGTAGAGAAAAATTTGTTTGAACATATTCCCGTGTGTAGCGATTCTTTACAAACCGGTTGTTTTTGTAGCTGGCGCACGTGGCAGAGAGGATATACGCCAGATCATTACGCTATTCCTAATAACGTCGCAGTGGTCAATCCGCTCAACTGGAGAGCAGATACAACTTACGCCCCCGCCTCGCTTAATCTCGGCGCCGTGCTGACAGGTTTTAAAAAGATTCGTCCGGGCGTGGCGGACGCGCAGGCGCATGAAGGATTATTGTGGGTAAGCAAACCTAAAATTCCGTTTGCCTGGCTCACGCGGCAACGGAATTTTCATCCGGGCGATATCAACCTGTTTTATATGAACGTACGGAAAGACGCCAAACGGCGCGTCGGCTACTTTTGGAAACAATAGCCGATGAGCGGTTTATTAATTGACAGGAACGATCTCTTTGACGTTGCCGGTGCGCTTCAGGACGCCCCATAGTTGCAACTCGCCTTTGATCGCCCGCATATAGGATTTGAACAAAATATAGTACATAAGCTGCCGCCAGACCAGTCGCTGCGGGATCAGCCACAACAGTTTCCAGAAATTGGCTTTTTCCTCAAATGAAAATGCAAGAACTGCAACCGCCGCGTCCACCAGCATAAAAATCAGATAATACGGAAGTATAACGCCCGCATTTCCGATAAACAGACCGAAGACCATTAGTAAATCGGCAATCGGCGCGATGGTCGGGATCAAAAACTGGAAGATCAAAATATTCGGAAGCGCTATCCAACCCAGCGTTCTATATTCCGAATTGAACAGCGCGTCCCTGTTTTTCCAAAAAGTTTGCATGACGCCAAAGCTCCACCGGAACCGTTGTTTCAAAAACTGGCGCAGCGTTTCAGGCGCTTCGGTGAGGGCGACGGCGTCGTGGTCGTTCTCGATGAGGTAGCCCGCGCGGAGGAGGCGAATGGTCAGGTCGCAGTCTTCGGCGAGGGTGTCGGTGGTGAATCCGCCCGCATCTGCAATGGCGGACTTTCTGAAAGCGCCAATTGCGCCTGGTACGACTGTAATGCAGTTCAGGTAAGCAAACGCCCGCCGGTCAAAATTTTGACTGGCGATATATTCGATACTCTGCCAGTTCGTCAGGAGATTAACTTCGTTCCCCACTTTTACGTTGCCGGCAACCGCGCCGACGTCCTCGTTAGAAAAATGCCTGACCAGTTTGGAAACCGCGTCGGGCAGCAATTTAGTATCCGCGTCAATGCAGACCACAATTTCGCTGTCCGTTTGCGCGACGCCAAAGTTCAAAGCGGAGGCTTTTCCGCCATTGAGCTTGGTATATAATTCTACTGTTGAATAATTTTTGAACGCCGCTTCCGCTCTTTCATACGTTTGGTCCTTGCTGCCGTCGTCGACAATGATGATGCGCAAATTCGGATAATCCGCTTTCAGCAAATTATTAACGGAACCGACAATATTTACTTCTTCATTATATGCGGGCACAATGATCGAAACGGGCGGATACGCGCCGTCGACGGGCTTGGAAGTCAGTATGGCGGGCGCTGAAAAACCATTATTCAGTTTTCTATCTTTAAAATATTGCAGGGTAGCGAGTATGGCCAAGATCAATAATTTCCCCACTGAAAGAAAAATAGCCAATAAGAACAAAGAAAATAAAGCATGGCTGGTCCAGTATACAATTTCGGCAATAATATAATCCGTCTGGATCATCGCGGCTTCGCCGCCCGGAACGGCGGGCATCAGGTCGTCTTTCTTCTTTCCCAGCAGGTCGGCAACCGTCGTAAACGCATAACCTTGTTTTTTCAGGTATTCAATGACTCTTGGCAGCGCCTGAACGGTCGCTTCGCGCGACCGGCCTCCGGCGTCGTGAAAAAGAATGATATTGCCGCTTTCTTTCATACGGACGACCCGTTCAAAAATGCTGTCGGCTGTTACGTTTTCT
>JBBRMZ010000067.1:0-21816 GCA_038230555.1 Chitinophagales bacterium | reverse complement strand
TTGACGAATAATAAGGATGAGCGGACGTCCGGGTCGGAATTTACGGGATGAAAGAGACCAGGCTCCCGTTTTACGGACTTCCAATTTTCGGGTCTATCGTCCCGGAGGCCTTTTTTTGATTTTTTAACCCATTATTCGCATCATTTATATGATTCGCTCTGGCGTCAACGCGCGCAGGAGTAGAGCAAGGGATATTTTTTAATTTTTTACAAAAATTAAAAATATCTCCCCCACACTCATGAGGTTTGAAGGAAGTTTTTATGCCAGACTTCGAGGGAAAAAACGAGCCAGAGCATTTTGGCGCGTTTCTCGTCGGATATAGGGATTTTGCGGTCGGCTACGTCCTCTATGAATTTTTTTTGTATGAACCGCGCGTAATAAGGATCGGGCGCGCGGATATAGTCCATGATAATCTCTTTTAGTTCGCCGTCCACCCATTTTTTAAGGGGGATCTCGAATCCGCGTTTAGGCTGATGAACAAGTTCCGGCGGAAGATATTTTTTAGTGAGGGTTCTCAATATATGCTTGGTCTCGACGCCGTTTATTTTGTATTTATCCGGCAGCGTCGGGGCATATTCGAGCAGTTCTTTGCCCAGGAAAGGGCTGCGGCCTTCAAGCGAATGGGCCATCGTGGCGATATCCATTTTGACCAGCAGGTCGCAAAAAAGAATGAAATCAAAATCCAGGTTCATTATTTTCTGTAAACCGGTCAGCGGAGAGTCGACAATCTGGTCGAAATCGCGGCTGGTATCCGGCAAAAAAGGCCGGTTATCCAATAAGGCCCATTCATAATCGTCGAAAATATCGCCCGTAGCGGAAAGGTAGACGGGAAGACCGGTTTTATGGGCAAAATGAATGAGCCGGTGGACATAATTATAATAGGATCTTTTGTCGCGCGGGGGAGGAAGGGCGAGTTTTAAGAGGCCGCTACCGCCTTGTATAAGCGCCCGTTTCTTAAAAAAATCAAAGCGCGCAAACGGCACGTACCGGCGATAGCCGCCGAATAGCTCGTCGGCGCCGTCTCCATTGAGGATAACAGTCAAATATTTTTTGGCTTCTTTGCTCACATAGTAGCTCGGTATGTCCGAACTATCGAAAAACGGTTCGCCGTAATTCAACAGGATTCCCTCGACGTCGGCTACCAAATTTTTATAAGAGATTTGGATTTCGGTATGCCGGGTTCCGTACTTTTTTGCCACCAAAGCTGCCAGCGGTGCTTCGTCGTATTCGCCGTCGAAGGAGACTGTAAAAGTCCGGAGTTGACTATTGTATTCCGACCCAATGGCCGTCGCCAGGCCGCTATCGATCCCGCCGCTCAGGAAAGAGCCTACTTCCAGATCGGAGGCTTCGATCCTTCTTCTCACCGACCTGTGCAACATTTCGTCCACCTTATTTAAAGCGGTATCAAAAGAATCGGCGGAAGGTTGTAAATAAAAATGATGTATATTCCACCAACGCTCCACCCTTAATAAGCCCGTTTCTACCTGGATCGTCGCATAAGAGCCGCCCGGCAGTTCCTCCACATTTTTGTAGGGCGTTTGCCTGCGAAAAAAATATCCCAACCGGAAATACTGGCGAATATGGTCTTCGTCGATTTCCAGCGGGAGCAGGCTTTTCAAACAGTTCAGTTCGCTTGCGAAAACGAATTGCGCTCCTTTCTGATATATATACAACGGTTTTTTACCCGCGCGGTCCCTGGCCAGGAAAATCTCTTTTTTCTCGCGGTCGTAGATGGCCAGCGCGAACATGCCGTCCAAAACGTTCAAACAATCTTTGCCGAGTTGATCGTAAAGATGCAACAGCGTCTCCGTATCGCTGCCCGTCGCGCAGTTCAGGTTATAGGTCTTTCTTAACTCCTGGTGGTTATAAATCTCTCCGTTGAACACGATTATGTATCGGTCCTTGAAGCCCATGGGCTGCGAACCCGTCTGTATAGCCTGGATAGCGAGGCGCAAAAAATAGAAAGAGACATTCCCGTTTTCATATAGCCGCTGTTCGTCGGGGCCGCGGTGGAGCATCGCGCCGTCAATTTTTGAAGGGCTTAACGGGAAATTAATGGAGCCGACTATGCCGCACACTTTATTTAATTATGAGTTATGAGGGATAAGTTATGAAGTTTGCTCAGACGGCATTAGGCGGAAGGCGGTTTTCAAAATTGGCTTTTTGACTTAGGCCGGCGCTATTGGTTATCCATCCGGCGTTTTAATAAAATTTTACAGCTTTTGACCTACAGCCGCCCAGAATACAGGTCCATCGGGAATAATAATATTTTTAAGACCCGCCAGCGCCATCATTTCTCTTATTTGCTCCCTTGTGAAGCGCTGTTCCAGTTTAGTACCGAAGCGGTCCAGAGCATCATTGCGAATAACGAAAAGACTTTTGTCCTGGTAAGCGCTCAAAGGCAGCGCGGCGGCAAATTTTTTAAAACCCGCCGCAGCAATCAATTTACCGAGTCCCACTAAAGGAACATACACCGTAAAAGCCAGAAAATCGCAAACCCATTTTTTGGGCGCCGGCGGTAAAGAAGAGGTAAAGCGTCGAATTACATCGCTTAATAAAAATAAAAATTTGAAAACCGCTCCTTTCCCGTCTAAAGCATAATATAGATAAACATAGAAATAACCGCCTATTTTTACTTTTTTTACACAATCAGCCATCGCTTTTTGCGTGTCCGGTATATGATGTAAGACGCCTACGCTCATCACAAAATCAAACGATTCATTAGCGAAAGGAATATGATCGGTAGAGGCAACAGATAGCCTGACGTTATTGACGTCTTTTAGCAATTTATCCGCGTAAATGATTGCTTTGCTGGGATCAATCGCCTCAATAAATTGTACTCTTTTAGATAAATATTTTGTCCACCTTCCCGTACCGCAACCAATATCCAACGCATAGACGTCTTTGTTTATAATCTCCTCCCCTAAAAATCCAAAATATTCATGTCCGATTTGTTCAATTTCTTCATTTGAGAAATTATAAAATTTTTCCCATTCGTCGCCAAAAGATGTTATTACGCTGTTATCTATATTTTCCGATCCGATTGCAAAATAATGAATTGGTTTATTCATATTTTTAGTTATATTTTTAGGCGTCAGATTAAATTGTACCATAAAAAATTATATGTTAATTTATTTTTTACGCGGTTGAATTTTTAGTACTCGGAGAATAAAAGTAAAAAATCATTTCTAACAGATGAAACGGAAAAGCGTCGAATAATTTTTTCTCTTGCCAAGAAACCCATTTTTTTTCTTAGAACGGCGTTATTAATTAGTTCTAAAAGACTATCCTTCCATTCCTCCTGAGTCGAGCATATAAATCCGTTTATCTTGTCGTCGACAATTTCTTTATTGACTCCAATAGGCGAGACTATTGCCGGGACGCCGAGAGACATATATTGAATGGCCTTAAATCCGCATTTCCCCCATTCCCATGGAGAATCGTTCAACGGCATTACTCCTATATCTATTTGCATCAAATCTTCGATTTCGGTTGTTTCCCGCCATTTTAAAAATTTAAAACTTAATAAAGACAGAGCGGGATTTTTATCGGCAATAACTAAAAATTGAATGTTATTTGTTTTTTCTAATACCTGGATGACTGGCTCGATTAAATTTAGATATTTTATAGTCGAATGACTTCCAGTCCAACCAATAATAATTGGTTGTTTCTCCGTATGTTCTTTAACAAATCGATGGCGCTTTTCAGTATCTACTACCGTTGGTATAATATACACATTAGAGTTTAATTTCATTGCATATTCCGCCAAATAAGCGTTACCGCAACTTATTTTGTACGACCATTTACATATTAAAGGTACTTTAGAAGGGCATTTTAGCTTCGAAATCAGCGGATTACCAAGAGAGTCGTCGGACAACCAAATGGCGTCGTCAAAGTCGTAAATAAGTCTTTTCTTAAAAATTTTGGCGTATATAAACTCAAATATCGGCGGGCCTAACGGGGCGCATTCCCTGAAGATAAAAATAAAATCGCATTGTACGATATAAAAACTATCTAATATTCTTCTAAAAAACCCTTTACAAACTCCGGCTATTTTACGTAAAGATTTACCGTTCTCATATAGTATCGCGTTCGTTTTTTCATCTAAAAAAGGGAAAATTTTATAATTATATTTTTTTCCAATATCTTCAAAAAATAATTCATATCTAAAACGCTGTCCCGGAGCAGATCCAACAGGGTAAGGGCAAACGAAAGCTATTTTCTTTCTATTTTTAGTTTTTAACATTATTAAATCGTGATATTAGTCAATCTTCCTTTAGAATTCAAAAGCTCTGTTAATAAAAATACGTTAATTTAATGAAGTAAATTAAATTCATTGTACATATTTTTTTTGCCAAAGGCTTAATATACACGCTAAAAAAACAATAAACCATATTGGAAAGGTGCCAATTTTGGGCGTAAAAAAACCAATAAAATTAATAAAACAAATATTGCCCAGACTGTATAAATTAAAAGGCGTCCTGCTTTTTAGTAAAAAGTAACCTAATAAATTCAGCCCAAAACTATATATAAACACGCCGACCGCCACATACAAGAGGCCTCCGTCGTTATAAAACGGCTCTAAAAATGTTCCAACGTTGGTCTGGACTGGAACATTCAAATAATCTAAAATTTGGTTCGGCGGAGGGGGAGCTAAAGAAAAGGCGTTTAATAGTTTAAGTAAGGGATACAGGATGCGCTCGGGGAAAAAATGATACGCGTTCACTCCTACCATTTCATTAAAATAGGCATATCCGCTACATAAATAAATGTAGATGTTTTCATACATTTTTCCCTCCTCGGCAAAATCCCACCCTTTTCCCGACCAAACGGCAATAAATACAAAAAGGGAAAGGCCTAATATAAATGAAAGAAGGAAATTCCGGACGAGCTGAAACCGGCTCATTTTATGAAAAATTGGAAAAATACTTACAAAAACGGTGAAAAATATCCAGGTAGGCCTTGTTCTATCAAAATAGAACAGATTAGGTAAAAATTGCAAAAAACATAAAAAGTATCCTAAGCGTTTATTAAAATTTTTTCTTCTGACTTCAAATAAAGTCGCGGCGATGGCCATCCAGCCAATATACGAAAGTTGCGTGCCCAACGAGATGGTTTCGCTATTGGCCTCCCTGATTTTAAAACCGGCCCCGGAAGTGACGAGCGCTAAAAAAAAGTTGGTATAACCTCCAACGGCGGCAGAATAGTCCCGAATAAATAAATACGAACCGTAAAAACCGATTAAATGCAATAAAATAAGCGGTTTGAACGTAAGCCCCGACGACGTTTCGTCCTGTAGTTTTTCAACAATATTATTGTATAACCTTTTGTAATGTTTGTCAAAGTAAATAGTCGCTATTATTAAAAAAAATTCTGTTCCCCAAAAAACGATATGCGTAATTCCTTTAGTTTCATTCCATTTAATATACCTGGAATAATAGAACAAAAGACCCATCAGCCACATAACGGATCCGTAAAAACTCGGCATCACCAGTAAATAATTGACGTTCGGCTTCATGATTTATCCAAAATAGCCGGTTGTAGGACAATTTTAGTAAGATATCTCTCCTCTGCGGCGCTACGCGCGGGAAAGGACCAGACGTTCATTTACTACAGGGTTTTATGTCGCACTTCCCTACGCGCTATTTTCAAGCTTATAAATTATAACTAAACTGGATGGCAATTTCATCGCCGGTCTTAAAAGTAACGGGTGTGTTATACGTCATATAGCCTACCCCATTAAAAAATTTCTTTATATAAATTTGGGTAAAAGGGACCTTGTTCATGCCGTTGGAGGGTATTATAGTGGTCCCTGAAAATTTCCAGGTTAATCCCGTATTTGCACCGGGAGAATTTTCATATTCATATTTTATGCCGTTTATATAAACCTCAAAATCTTTGGAGTTTGCATTTAACGAAGTAAAATCGTCTTTCACAAATACGTCATAACCCGGCGCAGCGCCGGCCGAACAATCCCTTTCAAAAACGGCGGGAGCGAAACTAGCCCTGTATTGCTTATTTTGAATGGCTTTTGTGGCCACAAGTCTGACAAACGTATCAGAAGCGTTTTGAAAAACGATCATCGGAATGACGTCGTTCACCGTTCCGTTTCTTTTAAGCAGCGCATACCCTATTTGATCAAAGGAGCCGGTCATTGTCGAATGGACCGGCAGGCTAAACCTTAAATCGCCAACGCCAAACTTGGTGGTCGTTCCGGCTATTAATTTGATTGCCACGCTGACAAACGCGCCTTGCCTAACATAAGAACCAATCAGGGTCCCGTTCCCAATATCCGGTTGAATTTTGCCGCTCGTCCAAACCGGCGCATATAATACATTTGGCGTCATAACCATATTTCTTGATCCATTCCCGCTATTGTCAATGACAGGCGGATTCAGATTGTATGTATTGGCGCTGATACTGACTTCGCCTACGCCTGGATTTAATATTATTTTTGGCGCTATATTGCAACCGCTGATAGAATGATTGAAACCGCGAATATTCAAAACAGCTACATTGGCGCCCACTCTTGAATTAGTTATACAAATGCCTCGGCTATTGTTTGAAAACTTCATATCGCCAATAAAGCTATTTTCTATAAAAAAATCGCTACAGCCCCCAAAATCAATAAATTTGTATCCGTTGGTTTCAATTCCTGTAAATTTCTTTGGCGTTGCTTCAAGAATAAGAGAATCCTTAATCTTTATGGCGAAACGGTCGTTCGTCAGACCGTTATGTCTGTATATCTTACAATTAGAAAAAAAACTTTGCGAACCCGACATATTGGTCGTAAATTCGACGGCATAGTTTTCAGAGTTAACGATGTTACAATTGACAAAACTTTGTCTTCCTTTCCTTCCATTTACCAGGAAAGACCTGCCTGAAAACATATTCCCCGATCCGTCGACCGTTATATTTTGCAGAGCGGCGCTCTCGCCCAGATCTGAAAATAAATCTCCGTTAAACGCTTTTTTAATAATGGCCGCTTCGCGGTTCTCTCCTGCGATAGATACCGAATCAGGAATAACGGCGCCTGAATTAAACAAATAGACGCCGTTTGGAAAATAAATATTCCTGTATTTCTGAACGGCTCTTTTATAAGCTACGCCGTCGTCCGAAAAACTGTCTCCTTTTGCGCCAAACCATTTAATATTTACCGGACCGTCAAATTTCCTTTTCCAAAGATACCCCTTCACGGAGCTTGGAAAGACTACTCCGCTATCTACCGCGGCCTCCTTTGACGGGGTTAAAAAAAAGAAGCCTCCCCGATCGCTATCCAGCACGTTTAGAACGCGCGCGCTCCCGTTATAGGAAATTAAATCTTTTATATCGGCTACTATAACGGCCCCCACAGGCTGCCAACCGTTATTGGAATATATGCTCTTTTCCAAACCGGCGCTCGTAGCAGATATCCAAAGCGCTTCTGTATTATCGATATAAGCGCCTTCCGTCGGAGGGGGCGGCGATTCGGTATAGAACGGAGTTTGCCGGTAATACTTTCCTTTTTTAACCGTATATTCGGCAGAATCGCCTGTTGCAGTGACCTTTTGTACTTGCATGGCCCCTGTAGTCGGCGTAGCTGCCGTAAATGGTGAAGGAAAGGCGCTTTTCGAAAGCGTCTTATCCTGTAAAATCCACGTGTCGGCTACCTTATCGTATGACCAGGTAAGTCCTTTCGCGTCGCGCCAAAGCGTTTCAGTATTAGCCCCGTTTCCATTCAATAGGAGCGTTTTACGGGCGGGCGGGGCGGAGCTTTCAATCACCCTGCGGGATGGCTGTTGCCCGGCGGCGGCCCAGGAGAAGAAAAGCAGCGGCATGATCCAAAAACGCTTCATGCTATTTTCGACGATTTCTAAACAGGAAAAACGGATTCGCTATATAAATAACGCGCATAATGCCGTTTTCGCGCGTAATACACATATAGCGCTAAAGGTAGCACGACTACCCAGTAGATCAGCGTGGTAGCGACCAGAAATGCGTTCAACCCATACAGTCTTAAAATGAAAAATATAGAGAAAGCAATCAAAACGGCATTCAATAAATAAACCCAGACCAACGGCTCTTCTTTATGCGCCCTTAGATAAAAAGCGATATAAGTATTAAAGGATTGACCAATATAAGAGATCAATAGTAACGCGGCGGGAACGATGGGCAAGAATCTGCCGTTGAATATATTAAAATGATTCATCGCCATCAATCCCAGGATAATCATGATACACAAAACAACGCCGACTGCGGTCGCTAAACCCACCGAACGATTGAACAATACGTCCAGTTCCGTTTTATTCTTTACAGACACCAGCATATTCATTTTCGGTACCCTTGAACTGACCCAGCTCCCGGCAATGTTCATCAATCCCGCCACGAGCGCTTGTGTGACGCCCAATTGGCCGGCCTCAATTTTTCCTACATATTTATAGGTCGCCGGGATATATAAATAAAAAATAAAAAATCCGCTGGCCCAGGATATGGCGTAGCGCCACTGCAAAGGCAGGGTTTCTTTTAAAAAATGGTAAGACCCAACTACCTTATACCGATAAGTCTGTAACCAGAAAGCCGGCGCCGCTTTAAATAAAATAAACATGGCCGTAATAGCGCCAAAAAAATTCCCTAACGCAAGGGCCCATATTTTAAAATGGAATACCAGCAAAATACTATTGACCACAATGGTAAAAGAGGTCAACAGGATAATATTTTTTTGTACCTGCTTGACTTTATCCAGACCCTGATAGACGCTTTGCAACAAAGTAACCAGCAGTGTTATTCCGCAGCCGACGGAAAAAACAGCCCAGGCGGCAAAAGTAGGATCCAATTTGCGGTCAAAATAAAAATAGCCCACGCCCAACAGGATCATGATGGCTACCGGAACTACGACTAAATAAAACTTCAGGGAAAAGTGAATTAGACCAAATAGCCGGTCGACCGCTTTGGCGTCTCCCCGGACTTCTCCATCCGCTTCATGCAGGTTGGCGAATTCATGACTAACAAACTGGGTGACGATCGTCGTAAAACCCAATTCGGCAAAAATACCTAAAAACCCCAGGTTCATAAAAGCGTACCACAGACCCTGATCTTCGGAACTCAAATACCGGATCATGAACCAGATACTTAAAGGCCGCAAAGCTATATTGATAAATTTATTAATGATGAACCAAACAATGGCGCCGTCTATATCCAGCCTTTGTTTAATAACATGTATAGTCTTTATCATATAGAAATAGGGGTAAACTATTTATCCTTAACGCTTACTGCGAAAACAAAAAAAATAATTTACGTATGCAATTGTCAAAATAATAGAATGGTCTACGTCCCGCTTATTATTTAAGTACTCGTATGAAAATAAACGCAATATAATTTTTACAACTTATTCATAAACAATGAATTAATAGCTGATAGCTGATAGCTGACGCCTGACGCCTACTTAATTAATCCGTTGTACCAACAAAATCAGCGACAGAATAGCGGTGGCCTGCGCGATGGAATCAGCCAATACTTTGCTCCAATCAATCGGTGGCCTTTCCGTTTTGTTTTTTTCGCGCTCCGGCTTTTTATCCGCCAGACCGACCGTTACGATACTTCCTTTTTCAACGCGCGGATAAATTTTGAACAGCAAAAAATCTTTTGTTTTCTTGATCTGACCGTTAGGATATAAAACGGAAATCCGGTTCCACCGCCCGTCTTTATTAACCCCGGCGGCGTATTCCCGGACATAATAATTCGCGTTTTTCCCTTCTGTAAAAGCGATATTGATTTTCCCGCCCAATAAAATCCTTTCCGGATACAATTCGTTGGCGCGGGTGGCGCCGACAATGGTTACAATGTCTTTACTTTTCGGTATGTCAATCACGTCGCCTTCCCGAAGAACGTAATTAAAATTAGAGTTGGAATCTGCCAGTACCTGGTGAAGTTTCATAATAATATAACCCACCCCGTCGGCGTTCCTGTATAAAGTAGCGCCGGGTGGAAAAGCTTCCGCCGTAAGTCCGCCCGCCTGACGAACCAGGCTAAGCGTTTTTTCATTCTTGGCGATCAGCCCGTATTGGCCCGGATATTTGACCTCTCCCGTGATCAGCACATTTTTCTGGGGCCCGAAATCAGGTATGGCCCTCACTTCAATCTGATCAAAAGGTTGTAGTTCAAAGGAAGCATTGCCGCCGCTAATAGAATTCAGGTCCTTATCTACTTCGATATTGGCGACTGCGGTGGTGCTACCCAAATTATCGCCAAATAAAACGCGGTAAATTTGAACGCGATTTTTAGCAGCCTCCAGTTTCAAACCGCCCGCCAGCGTAAGCGCGTCTTTCAGCGTCAGCGTTTTATCGTAACGAAAAGAACCAGGTTGCCGGACGGTACCCGAGACCCTGATGTTAAAACTATCTGTAAACGTACTATTGGAAAAGGTCCTGATCTCGTCGCCCGGAGCTAAAAGGATATTTTCAGGCGATGCAGGGTTTTGAACAACCTGCTTAATGTTCTCTATGCGAATATATTGTATCAATTTGCCGTTCTGCGTGTCCTTCCGAATAATATAAGCAAAATTAACCGCGTCTGGCCGTAACCCGCCCGCCAAGGTAACCAGGTCGCTTACCCGCAAAGATTTACCGGGATCCCACGTTTGGCGCGTCCCGTGTCGTACCGCTCCGTTGATCAAAACGTTATACCGGTCTGAAAACCTTGCCTGAGAAAAAATAGAAATGGAATCCCTGGATTGCAATAAAATATTATTGGGAGAACCGGGATTGGCAAGAACCTCCTTTAAATCGACCGACCGGCTCTGTGTCGTTTGATCGGTGTTAAAGCGTTGGATAAAAACATAATCGGTGCGCGCTTCTTTCCGCAGGCCCGCTTTTTTAATCAGGTCTGACAGGCGCATGTTTTTGACCAACTCGTAATCTCCCGGAAAATCTACCGCGCCATTGACGGAGACGACGTCCTCAAGCGGTTTCAGATTAATCCGGACATCCACGCTGTCGCCGTTCGCTAATTCAAAATCTTTGCCTTGCGATCTCAAGTCTCCTAAATTAACGTCGAGAATTTTTTTCCCCTCTGCCGACCGTATAATCTGTATGTTGGCGGCGTAAGCGTTAGCGGCTAATCCTGCGGCGTATTGGATCAGTTTTATTAAATTTTCACCCCGCGTCAGCTCGTATCTCGCAGGTCTTAAAACGGCGCCTTTGATGTAAACCGTTTTCCCTATTACCGGAACTACAATGAAATCGTTATCGCGGAGGGAAAAATCTTTACCCGCCGAAGGATTACTCAGATATTCGTACACGTCTAAGATCTTCGTTTCCCCGTTTGCGCGCTTGAGTTGTATGGAGCGCACGCTGCCGACGTCCGTGACCCCTCTTGCAAAAACCAGGGCGTTAAAAGCGCTGTTGGCCGCCGATATAGTGTACCGTCCCGGGTTGACGGCTTCTCCAACAATGTCTACAGATACGCTGCGCGTATTCGATACTTCCGCCCGAAACTCGTCGGCGTCAAAAACATACGCCTGATGAAAGACGCGCCCGAGTAATTTCCGGGCGTCTGATAACGATAGCCCCCTTACGTTGACAGGAGGCATTTTATTGAAATGGACGGTTCCGTCCCGTAGAATGTCGGCGGTTTCGTTATCGAGCGATCTGCCAAAAATAGATACCGTAATTTTATCCCCGACGCCAAGAATATAAGTATCCGGCGCCTTGTAATCTTTATCTACAAACTGTAGAATAGAACCGTCCCTGAACTTGTCCTGTCCGTAGACTTTCGCGGGCGGTCCCGGCGGTTTTGCCGGTTCGGCGGTTGAATCGACGTCCTTCTGTTCTACGGCGGCGGTTCTCGTTTTTTCGGCCGTATTTCTTCCATTACTGCTTCCCACTGCTGAAGCCTGGGTTCTAACGATCTGCCCGGTCGTTCTGTCTTCTGGAGGCGTGGTATCCCTGATTCCGTTGACGGAGTTTGCGGCGCCCGGTCGGGAAGTCGGGACGACAGTCTTTAGGGAATCTGCGCGCTGAACGGTCAGATCGGCGATGATTCCATCCACCTGGCTTTTGACTTGTTGAGCGTTTTGCGGCGTGATATTATTGACGTCTACGCCCCTCGCTTGTAGAATCTTCAGGAACTCCTCTTGAGAGAGGCCCAATTGAGCGAGTTTATCGCGGTATTGCTGGAGGACGGCGGGCGGAACGCCCGCCGGTATATCTTGCGAAAAACCCCGCTCATGGCAGAATAAAAAAGCCGGCAGAATAATCAACAATATTTTTTTCATGTCGTATAAAACGAGATACAGAAATTGGCTTCAATAAAATAGGTTCCAATACTTACAAAGTAATAATTGTTTAATTTACTTCCTCAACGCCAATATCAACGCCAAAATCGAAATAACAGCCTGTATCGGCTGCAAATAAGTATTGATCGGCTGCTGCACCTGCGCAATTTTGCCTTTTGACGGCTCCACATACACCACGTCGTTTTGTTGCAAATAATAATACGGAGAAGTAAAAAATTTCGTATCCTTCAGATTCATATCCCCATATTCTCGAACGCCGTTGCGTTCCCGAATAACCATAATATGGCTCCGGTTGCTGAAGGCCGTCAGATCACCCGCGCGGCTTAGCGCTTCTAAGACGGTAATCCGTTCGTTCTCGATTTGAAAAGATCCCGGATGTTCGACCTCTCCAAAAACCGCCACTTTAAAGTTGATTAGACGGATATTAACCGAAGGGTTCTCCAAAAACTCGTTCAGTTTTTTCAGCACTTCTTCCCGCAACTCTTTGACCGTCAGCCCCGCCGCTTTGAAGCTGCCTAGTGAAGGTAAATGGATCATACCGTCTTCGCCGATCAGATAGGTCGACGGAGAAGTGGCCGTGAGCGTTTGGATACTTAACTGAGGAGGAATCAGATTATACGGCGTCGCTAGAACGCCGTCCGGCGACATGATAATAATCCCCAACACATCGTTGAACTGCAGTTTCATATCAGCCTGATTCACGATCTCCTGTTTAGGCGTATTACCAAGATAAGGCTCCTTTTCTTTACCGCTTCTGAAATTGACCAATTCTTTATGAGCAACGCACGAAGCGAACAGCGTAATGAATATAAATGAGAAAAACAGGGTGTATCTTGTCGTCATGTGCGGCGCGCCGGAGCGCGGTTTGAGTGTGAATGGTAAAATAATAGAGCTTAAAACTTTCTAAATATACCGTTATCTGATGATCTTAATTTTTATTTGGTACGCGGTCAACAAAATGGGCCAAGCCAAAAAAAAACAAAAGCCCCCTTTCCCCCGCGCCTTCGGCGCAGGGGAAAGGGGGCCTACCCTAATCCCCGCTCCTTTCTATACCACGATAACTATAACGATACCACTCAAAAGCCCGCTTCAACCCCTCTTGGATCATCACCTCCGGTTGATACCCCAATAACGTTGTCGCTTTTTGAATATCCGCTAAACTATGAGGAATATCCCCCGCGCGGGCAGGCCCGTAAACTGGCTTTAGCTCGGAAGAAGCAATGGCTTTCAGATACCCAAACAGTTCGTTCAGCGTGGTCCGTTCGCCGACGGCGATATTATAGACCTGGTTGAGAGCGGCAGGATTTTGAGTGAACAGCGCGCAAATATTTGCCTGCACGGCGTTCGCCACATACGTAAAATCGCGGCTAACCATACCGTCGCCGTTGATTTGGGGCGATTTGCCTTCCATCAGCGCATGTATAAATAAAGGAATCACAGCCGCATAAGGCCCGTTGGGGCTTTGTTTGGGACCAAAGACGTTAAAATAGCGCAAACCGATCATCTCCATGCCGTAGAGGTTGCTATACACCCGCGCATACAATTCGTTGACCAATTTGGTCACCGCGTAAGGCGACAGCGGCTTTCCAATGTTGTCCTCGACTTTGGGCAGCGCTTCGCTGTCCCCATAGGTCGAAGAAGAAGCGGCATAGACCACTCTTTTGATTCCCGCCGCTTTCGCCGCCGTAAAAACGTTCAGCGTTCCCGTGATGTTCACCCCGTTCGTCGTCAGCGGATCGTTGACCGACCGCGGCACCGACCCCAACGCCGCTTGGTGATTAACGAAATCTATACCCTCGCAGGCGGATACGCAGGCGTCGTAATCGCGGATATCTGCCTGGATAAACTCAAATTTAGGATTCGGATAAAACGCAGCTATATTCTTTTCAAAGCCGGTCGATATATTATCCATCACCCGCACTAAGGCGATGTCTTCGCGTTTTATTAAAGCGTCCGCCAGATTAGAACCTATAAAACCGGCGCCGCCTGTAAGCAAAATGCGCCTCGGTGTTGATTTCATACATTTTCCATTAAAAGCAATCAACTCTTATTGATGAAGTTTAAAATTGAATGAATTACAAAAAAGGGGAAATAAAACGGTAGGTTTCGGTAGGTAATTGGTGAGAGGCAGGGTTGGAAAGTAGGGAAATTTTTGCGTTATCACGGTAAAGAACAATAGTTTCATCTGCCATTTAAGTAAAAATCCTCGCAGGAAGCGCGATTATTATTTGTTAATAATCATTTCTCATCATTCCCATATTCATTCGAAATCCGCCGCCAAAATACAAGGTCTTTAAATTGCGGGAAGGGTCGTCGCTTACTTTATTGCGATAAAAGGCATGGAAATCCAAAAATACATTATGATATAAAACATAACTCACATCCAAACTTCCAATAAAAATATCCGCCTTCACGCCTTGTAAGGTCGCATTTCCGTAGTCCCGATACCGGGTCTCCGAAGGCAATAAAATATCGCCTCCCCAATTTATGCCATTAGCGTCTTCGCCTTGCTGAGTAGAAATAACGCGGGTGTCAAAAATCCATTTTCTGCTTGGTTGAAAGCGAAGCGTCATCAAAACCTCTTCTAAATTCGCGCCCAGTGGATGCGCTAAAGATTGCAAATCATGTGTATAGCTATCCACAGGATCTTTATCCGTATAGGTATAGGGTTTGATTTTGTTCCGTTCTATGCGCATATCCAAATGATCCACCCCAAATGCGTTCATGTATTTCAAACCGATTTGTGCGCCGTATTTATTTCCCCACCAACCCTGACCAGCGACAAATAACTCATTGAATTTAAATTCATTAACCGCCAATTGGCCGTATAAAGAAAAGTGATGCAGAAAATTCCACTTCCCGTTCAAGCCGGCCAATAATTTATCCGGACTACCCAAAGCGCGGTTCGCTGTCTGATAAAATATGATTGGATTCAGATAATTTAATTCAAAACCCGAACTCCGACCAAAAACTACCGCTTCAAACAGACCAAAATTAAGATTTGAGTTTACATTAAAACTCAAAGAATGTGCCGCCATGTATTTCTTCGGAGTTAAACTATCTCCGCCAATAGCCAATGGACTTGTCGCGTTTAATTCCGTGAATAAATTCTGATACTGAAATTTCCAAACTTTTGTATTTATCTTCAAATACAAATAGTTATTGGCCGAATTAGATAAAAACATGGACCTATATCCATCTCCCAAAAAATTGTTCCCATAACCAAATTGAAATCCAATATGCCGCATGACATTGAACCCAATATACGCTTGCGCATTCAATAAATCAAAGCCGTCTTTTACCGAAAAAATTGAACTCCTATATGGTTTCACATATCCAAAACCAATGATCGTGCGAGTCGCATAAATACGCTCCGTTGCATAATTGGGAAATCGTAGTTGTTGTTCCAGAATGTTCGCATAATAATATAGGCGCGAATCGATACTTCCCCTTACTTCCAATCCCCTAAGATTCTGAAAAATCAATTGATCGTCATATTTATCCTTGGATATAGTAAAATTAATGATAGGATTTAGTTTAATGCTAAATCCATTGTCCTCAAATTCATAAAAGTTTGCTGGCGTTCGATACAAATATTTCAGCAAGGGCCTTTTATTCACGCTAAATTTCGACCGGGCTAGATGCTCCATATTAGCACCGGTGTCTTGATAGGTATAAAATGTATGTGCGCTGTCCAAATAAATCTTTTGACTTTCCTTAGTGCCAGTCAGCGATGTGTTAAATTCAGCGCCTCCCAACCACTCATTATTATCGTCAAAAATATATTGTAAATCTTCCTTGTCGCGTTTCGAGAAACCTACTTGCAAACTATCCAACTGTAAAGCATACCTACTAATGTCGCCCCGGGTAAATGGCTTCTGACTGGAATGAAAATTGGAAGAAATACCCGAAAGTATCTCAAATCGGTCCATGATATGATAGGAGTCCTCATTAGTCAACGGTAATGAAACTCCTTGGCTATACCCGTAAATCGACAAAAACAAAGAACAGAAGCCAAGAATGCTTTCCATATACCTATAGATAACTGTTTTTACAACCATATTTTTTCGTATGTTTGAATGCATGGACGCCTCCGTAAATTAACCTATCAAATGAATATTTTCTTCTTTTCCCTTTCTGACATTTATCAGACTGACCGTTTCATCAATATGTTTTTTTGACGATGCTCCGAAAACGACCGACTGTATATTTTGATTATTGATATAATGGTATGCCGCCTTAGCCGGAATCGCCCCGGAAGCCAGCGTGGACATAGCCATAATATGAAACTTATCGGAATCGTTGACTGCAACCGCTTCTTCATAAGCGTCCACGCCGGGAGACATCAAATATCCTATTTTGTTGAAAGAGGTGCAGATAGCAACACCTTCGATACCCCATTCTATAAAACTACTCCGCAATTTAGGCATATTTTGGGTGATTAGACCCGGAATGGCCCCGTAACTCTTTCGGATATGTTCGCAATATTCATAGAAAATATCTTTCATCCCAAACCCCAGTATCAAATCAGTAATGATGTTTTGCAAAAAAACCACTTTCACATTCAAACCCTTAAAAATTTGCATCTCTATATCGATCAGCATCTTCATCAATTTTACCGCGTCTTTTGAAACCAACGCCATTCCCCCCTGCGTGATCAATCCCAGACCTTTGAAGGCTGAATTGTCTTTAAATAAAATACTGTTTATGGCAGGAAGAATACCTTTTTCCGCAACCAAATTAGCGTATTTATGCGGATACGGAATCGAAGGATACCAATTTAAACTTGGATAAGAGTTTGATTTGTTCTTGAACCGATTGCAAATTTCTGCCGCCCGGTCGTTGCTGTTGAGCATCACGCCCCGTACGCCCGCTTCAAACGCCATATCATAGACTTTGAAAATATTTTCGATGTCGAAAAATTGCTCCGACAACTGCTGCGCTTTTTCTTGGGACATATGATTAATGCCAAAAAATTGGTTGTCCCCGAAAACTATTCTATCTATTTTCTCCATTGGTTTTGCTAATTATTTGTTTGTTTGTAATCTTCGAACATATCGTCTATTACTGATAAAGTCGCCGCTCCATCCCGGAAAGAACAAAGGCTTTTGGTTTTTCCCCCTGATTGTATGCAATCCACAAAATGATACAGTTGACTTGTAAATTCATTCCCTCGTACGTAAAAGGGAACGTTTTTAAATAAATCTGTAATATAAAAAGTTTTCCATCCTGCCCGATACCCCAAAACCTGGTTCGCTTCTTTCAAAAACAATTTTAAGCCATGTTGGTCCGCCAGAATTTTTCCTTTGCTTCCGAAAATCTCTACTTTATTGGTGGGCTTCCTATAACTCTCGTCGCTCCAGTTGACATAAAGCGCGCCGATAGCTCCATTTTTATATACAAAATTAGTTGACACAATATCTTCCACGTTCTTTGAATAGAGTTTGGTCAATAAGGTGCCCGCTACTTTTTCAGGAGGGCCAAACAGGTAATGTATCAAATCAATGGAATGAGACGCCATTTCATATATCGCGCCGCCGCCGCTTGCATGGGCGGAACGCCAACCGGAATCTTCTTCTTCCTTCACAATGGTACAACTGAACATTTCGGTCCTGAACCTTATCACATTGCCGATAACTCCTTCTGCTAATAAATTTTTTACCTTCATGAAAACATCGTTAAACCGATTTACGTAGCCTGTCTGATTCACCAATCCTTTCTCTTCAAAAAGCGTCGCTAATCCTGCTCCCAACACATAATTCAGGGTATAGGGCTTTTCCACAAATACATGGATTCCCTTCGACGCAGCTGCACGAAGTATCTCGTCATTCAAAAAAGGCGGCGTACAAACCAATAGAGCGTCGGGTTTCGATTTTTCCAAAAGCCGGCGATAGTCTTTATACGTTTCCACTTTCAGGTATTTTTCCAACAGTGAATTGATAACTGAAGAACTCTCGGCAACGGCCACCACTTCAATATCTGGATGAGAGTTGATAATCGAATAATGAGTGATTCCCATCCGGCCGGCGCCAATAATACCTACTTTTATTTTAGAATTTGCCATATTTATATTTTTTATTGCCGCACAAAGCAAAAAAAAGGTGCTTAAAAAAAATGAATATATGCGGGTAACGTTTTAGGATTTCTGGCCTTTGGATAGTTCTAACTAACCAACCCAATCTTAATTTCCACCAGATAGGAGCTACCTTTTTTTCGTTTCCGGCGTACCAATCGAATACCCCTCCAATCGAAATGGCTAATTTAGCGCTAAGGCGATTTTTATGTTCGTATGCCCACTTTTCTTGTTTGGGGGCGGTCATTCCAAGGAAAAGCGCGTCCGGCTTAAATGAATTTATGCGCGCGAGCATTTCCTCATTTTCAGATTCGTTAAATGACGACTTATAAGGAGGGGAATAAAATCCAAGTGTGATATCGGGATATTCTTTCAGCGCCCGGGCTTTTATTTTTGCTAAGGTATTTTCAGAAGCGCCCAAAAAAAAAACGCGCCCTTGCTGTGTATTTAATTTTTGCATAAAAAAATCAAAAACTTCTTGTCCTTGATTCTTTTTTATCGTTTTCCCTTGTAACAAAAAACTGCTCAATGCAAAATACACCCCGTCCAATACCAAATAGTCGGTCTCCTTCAACGCCTTTCTGAAAATTGGGTCTTCAGTGGAAATACCGTATGAATTGGGACTAATGGTATTAACCAACAAACAGGATTTTCCTAAAGGAATTTTATCTAAGTTATCTGAAAAAACCTTAAATCCAAAGGTTTCCACCCATTCAATCTCTTCTGCCAAATGGGTCGTTGCCGGCTTATCTGTTATCATTGATAATAATTTTTTGCAAAAACTGGGTTATTAGCTTTAGCAAAGAATAAATCCATTTGCCAAAGCGTTTTATCCAGCGGCCTGAGAGTTGGATCGGCCATATTAAAACACCTGAAACCGAGTTTTTCTAAATACGCGCACATCTCGTAAAACAATAAAGTGCCTTCGGTATGTCGGTAATTATACACTTCCATTACAATATAATCCGTTTTTTTTAATGTTTCGCCAGCTCCTCTAAGAATAGGTACTTCAAAACCATGCGTGTCGAACTTGATAAGAAAGGGCCCTTGAAGATTTTTCATCCGAACTATGGCGTCGATGGAGTGGGAAGGGACCGTACGAATTGCCCCGTTGCTCCCTCCTACCGTGCTGCCGTCCAAATCGTCTCCTACTGTCAGGCTTACCGTGTCATTTTCTTTCTCCCCCGCCACGCATAAAATATAATCGAATTGCTCATGTGCCGCTTTCATTTTTTTAAGCTGCGCCTCTCTTTCTATCAAGGGATCAATAGCAACAAACCGACTGTTTTTTAAATAGTTCATGACCATTTTACTCCACCTTCCATTCGAGGCCCCAATGTCGATTACCGTTTCAATCCCGGAGGCCTGCGCGGACATTTGCTTAATGACCGATTCCATATCAATCCCGCTTTTGTAAATTTGCACACCAAAAATATTCAATACCGAATTGACTTTTTTAAGTATTGTCCTTTTCATACAATATTCTTTTTATTGGTTTTTTCGCTTGTTATATGGCTAAAGGCGGGGTTAATATCGCTGAATAAATTCAATAACCATTTTTGCAAAGAATATGCTTCTAGTTTCCCTGCGTCCATAAATGGGGTTTTAATAAAGGAATTATCTGGATAGCCGCTTTTTTCTCCTAAAAGGTAAATATTGTCAGATGCATAAAAATCTTCATTGACTATATTTAAATTGGTTGTCGCTAATTTCCGGTGAGCCCCAAGCGTTTCAAAAACGCGCATCGTATATCCCGACTGAATATTATTAGGCAAGTCCAGTACTACAGAAGACAAGCCATAAATAGCTTCTAATTTTTTTCGGGATAAAGAGAGAAAATGTATCTTCTTAGGCCTCAGGCCCTTTAAAAACATTTTAAAATAAGTAAAAACCGAAATAACCGAATAATCGTAGAATACCAAATCACGCTCCCTTGCCCATTTGCGGTATTTCTGCAATTGTTCATACCGCTGTAAATTATAGATAGTTCCCACAAAGGAAACATCATATTTTCTCTTGGCGTCATTTCTCAACTTTCTGAAACTTTCCGCATAAAACAAGGGCAAATATTTTAGAGCTTCATATTTATTTGAATCGCTCTTGTCAAATGTATAAACGCCGTCGAAAAAAGGAAGATAAGATACATAATCGTGCGTCTTTACAGAATCCCAATAGTAAAGCAAAAAATAAGAATCGCTGAAAATGGATTTATATGATTGTATGATATCTCCTATCTGATGCACTTGTATAAAAAAAACGACGTCATAAGGAGTGCCTTTTTCTTTTTCGATGATTTGTTGATGGTACTTAGCAAGCAATCCGCCGGATCGGTTATTTTTTTTCAACATCCTGTACCGCAGGGACGACGGCTCTATTGGATAAAAAGTGACTTTTGACCCAAAAAACCCTTCCAACTCCCGCGCTATTTCCTGGGTATAAAAAAAATAGTCCCTTCCAATGATCAATATTTTTTTTTCCTGAATTTTCGAGTTCATGGTTTATGCAACAACTAAAGTTTGTTCTCTGGTTATTTTATTTTTTCAAGAAAAAATATTCGATATGCCGCTGTAAATGATCATTAAAAAAAAAAGGAGTAAATATAATAGATTCGCCGCTGAGAGAGAGAGAGAGCAATATGCCGAATAGCAACCTATGGTTGAAAAATCGTTGAGCGAACATCCCTATCAAGAAAAAGCTTCCCAACGGTATCCCAATACTGTAAAGAAGAAAAATAACGCCGTTGGTATTTCCCCTGTTGAAAGTTGTGGCTTTATCAAGAAAAGTATCTGAGTATCCTAACCTGTTGGCAGCCTGGTAATATTGATTATATTCAAAACCAATGCCGGCAAGCGGATTTTCTAATATCACATTGATACCTGTCAATAAATCAAATTGCCTGGCCCATGATGACCCTTTATTGTCCCCATTAAATTTATTGTCAATATTATCTATGGCGATAAAAATGAATGGAATAATAATGGCTAGTCCAACAACTAATTTTCTTATCCTTTCAGCCAATGAGCCTTTATTAATATATTCCAAAACGACATAGTAACCTATTAATAGAGCACAAATTATAATACCCGTCGTTGATTGGGTGGTAATAACGGCTGCGATAGCGACAAAATTTTCTACTCTCTTCTTGTAAACAAATAAACATAAGTACAAATAGACATTTAAATATATCTGGTAAACTCCTGGTTCATAAAAAAACCCATCTGGTCTTATAAAGCCAACACTATCTTCTATAGTGATATGGTATGAAAAAACAAACAAAATCGTGTGGTGTATAGTATCGGCTACGTCAACAAGGATAAATAAAAAATTAAAAAAAACAGCTAAAAAAAGAGTTATAATGGCTTGGTATGCCATAAATCGTAAAATAATATATAAATCTCGATACAGCGTTTCTTTCGAAACTTTCAGATAAAGGTTAAATACTAAAAGCGCGCCTATAAAATTCGAAAAACGG
>JBBRMZ010000066.1:0-21860 GCA_038230555.1 Chitinophagales bacterium | reverse complement strand
TAAAGCGATTGATACGCTTATTTTTGTCTGAAAATTAAGTAAAAATATTGTTTTTGATGATTTGAACCCATTATTCGCATGCTTTACATGATAAAGCTTTTGAACATGGTTATTTGACCATAACACCGGAATTTATCATTAAAATTTCTCCAAAAATTTCAAAAGAAATCGGGTCAAAAGATCAAGATTATTTTTCAAAGTACCACAATCAAAAAATTATTCTGCCTTCTCGGTTTTTACCAGATTCAGAATTTTTAAAATATCATAACAATGAAAGATTCAAACGATAACGTAATGTTTTCTTATCTTTATAGAGATGCAGGAAACTATAGAAATTATGGAGAAATCATATTTTCCAATAACCAAAATTTGCAGATTGATTTTATTGATTCTAAAATAAAAGAAAAATTAATTGACGGAGAATGTTTTGTCCATCTTGATTTTGGCGTTCCAAACCTATTTTTTGAAGATTGTTTAACTGAAGACGATCATGATTGGCACACATATAAATCAGTTTCATTTACCGATAAACCGTCAAATAATGAAAGGGATATTGCCGATTTTATTGCAAAAATGAAAAAGCCAATCTTCAGCATTTGAAAATTTAGTCAAAACCCAGTTATATAAAATTAGAAGTGCACCTACAACTCGATCAAAAATTTGCTTCCTACATTCCCCCCAAAAGCCAGCTATTAAAATGGGTGGGCAATAAACAACGGGTAGCGAGCGCTATTGCTCAATTCTTCCCGACCCGGTTTAACACATTTTATGAGCCTTTCCTGGGCAGCGGGGCGGTGATTGCTACCGTCGCTCCCAAAAAAGGCGTCGGGTCGGACGTCTATAAACCGCTAATTGACATTTGGCAAAAACTTAAAGAAGATCCCAAAGGATTGGTTGACTGGTATGCCGAACGGCGAAACAGGTTGGAAAGCCGGGATAAGGCGGAAGTGTACGAACAAATTAAGGCGTCTTTCAACGCGCAGCCCAACGGGGCCGATTTTTTGTTTTTGTCCCGGGCCTGCTATGGCGGCATTGTCCGGTTCCGGAAAACGGACGGCTACATGAGCACGCCTTGTGGAGATCATACGCCGATTCCGGTACAATCGTTTGCAAAAAGAGTGGACGAATGGAAAAGCCGCGCCAGAAACGTTACTTTCAAAAATGTAGATTATAAAGAAATTTTCGCCGAAGCGACGGAAGGCGACGTGGTATATTGTGATCCCCCTTATAGGCATAGTCAGGGAATTTTATACGGCGCCCAGGATTTCAGCCTGTTAGGTTTGTTTGATCAAATAAAATTAGCTAAAGAAAAAGGCGTCAGCGTGGCGCTTAGCATTGACGGCCATAAAAAATCCGGCAACTTATTGTGCGATCTTCCCATCCCGGAAGGTCTTTTTGAAGAGGAAATTTATATTAGTCTGGGTCGCTCTATGCTTCGGCGTTTTCAAATGGAAGGGCAGACGCTGGAAGAAGAACTGGTTTCCGACCGGTTATTATTGACCTATCCGGCAGGTTAAAAAGAATCTTAAAGAGCGCCTTATCTTATTTTTCAACAATTGACGACGTTTTATATAATATGCGAGTTGCTTTAGAAGGCATGCGTTTTTACGCATACCATGGATTCTACGAAGAAGAACAAGCCGTGGGCGGGTACTATCTGCTCGACGTTTTTATCGACGTCGACGCCGGACAGGCGGCGACCGAGGATAACCTTGCCAAAACGGTTAACTACGAAACCGTGTACGAAATTTGCAAAATACAAATGCGACAGCCGCGCAAATTGATTGAAACCGTCCTTCAGCAGATTTTCTGGGGGATCAAAAAGCAGTTTCAAAACGTCCGGACGCTCCATATCCGGTTGCGCAAATTGCACCCTCCATTGGGCGGCCCGGTCAACGCGGCCTATGTGGAGAACGCGGAAAATTACGTGAAAGCCTGCGGGCGTTGCGGCGACGAAATTCTGTGTTACAACGATCAATTTTGTTGGTGCAACGTGAATAAGCCTCATATTCATCCCCGGACGCTGGAAATGTTGGCTGGACAATTCAAGGGGTGTTTATGCGCGAATTGTTTGAAGCAGTTTGCGGGGTGATATTTTTTGAACTACATTTCAGGCGTTTACTTAAAAGCCCGGAATTATCTCATCCTCATTCTTTTTCTTCTCTGCGCCCGGTTTAACGGGCGGCTTCAACGGGCTAACCGCCGTTCCCGCCGTTGGTATCAACGTAGGCGCTACGGCCGGATCAGGTAAAACGCCCGCGCCGAAGGCCATGCCGAGTTGCTGCTGAATCTCTTTTTTCAGGATTTCGCCCTGCGCCAGGGCGCCTTTCACTTTAGATTTGTCGCTGCGGTACTGGAAGTTGGAGACCGTTCCCGTAATATTATAAAAGAGATTGAACCAACCGTTTTGCGCCGGCTGCGGATCATAATTGGGCGACAGCCTGAAGCGGTTCATTAATACCTGCCCGGCGTTGACGACCATGTTATAATCTATTTTTTGATCGAACGTATGGGTCCCTGAAAGTTGCAGGTTGAGCGCGTTGCTGCGGATGAGCATGGTCGGAATGGTCAGCGTCGAATGGGCGATCTGCAAATAATTTTGCAGAGTGGCAAACCGCACCCGCCGCAGGTCGGCGGCATGGACGTAGGTAGAAAAGTTTTCCAGCATTTTCATGCCAATTAATTGGCCGTCGCTGATGGTCATGTCTGCCGCAAGATAAAACTTATCTGGTTGAAAATTGCCCTGCTCGTCCCAGAAAGCCGTGATCGCCATTTTCGATTGCAGCGATCCGCTCAAATTGTTGGACGTCAGGAATTTTTGATCGAAATCATTGCACTGGCGGAAAAACTCGGTGATATTAACCTGATCGGCGATCAGTTTGGTCGCCAGTTTCATTCTTTTTTGCAGATCTACCACGCCGTCGACGGTAAAATTACCGCCCATGGCGTAAGCTGATCCTTTAAGCGTCATCTGGTCGGTCCCCGGGAAACGAACGTCGCCTTTGAAATTTCGCCCGGTAATCTTGCCGTATGTAAACTGATCGACGTCCGATACAAAGGTTCCTTTCAGCCAGTTAAGCAAACCGCCGTGCGGCTGCGCGTCGCGCGCGGCCAACAAGGAATCCGGGCCTGCCGCCGCCGTAGGGGCCGCCTGCATCCCCGGCCGGAAAAGCCCGACGAGCCGCGCCACGTCGAGTTGTTTGGCTTTAAAACCGGCGAGAAAAGTCAGGAAAGTACCTTTTTCTTTTTCGGTAACCGCAAAAAGAACGGGGATCAGGTTGCTGAAGTCGCCCGTTACGGTAGCGTCCGTACCGGCGCCGGTAAATCGAACGGCGTCCAGAATAAGTTGGTTATTATTGAGCGTCAGCTTTCCGGTCAGCGTGGTCGGCTCTCCTTTTAGCGTGACGGCTGCGTTCTGAAATTCCGCCGCGCCGGAAGCCGCCACCCGCGCAATGCCGGACAGGCTGGTCATATCGCGGTACCGGCCCTGCACTTTTAAACCCTGCAGACGGATGGCGCCGCTTCCGGCCGTCGCGCCGTAAGCGGAGGCGAGACCGTAGGCCGCCTGCATCGGAATCGCGCCATTGAAACCCAGGTCGATTATGGGGTCGGAAAACTGGCGGACGTGGAGCTGAAGATCAAGTTTTTCGCCTCCCCAGTTAGCGTTGCAATTGGAAAAGTCCAGCGTTGAAACTTTGCTATCCCAGGCGGCATGAAAGCCGACGCCGGTCAGCGCGCCTTTGAGCGACGGCGACGAAAGCGTCCCGTTGGAAAAATCCATCGCGCCTTGTACGAGAGGGCTTTCGGTTGCGCCGGCCCTGCCGCGAATCATGGTTTTGAAATGGTAGGCGCCGGTTGTCTTAACGTTGACGAGCGACGCCGCGTATTGAGCGGGCAGGAGTTGGAAAAGCTGTTCTACCGCGCCCTCCTTATTTTGAATGGTCAGGTTAAACTGGGAACCCGTCAATTTACTTTGCTGTATCGTCCCCTGGATGGAAAACGGATTATTGGCCAGCGAAAGTTGCACGTCGTCCAGCGCGTAATTTCCTTTTTGAAGATCGACATTGACGCGGGCATTGTAAGCGACCGGTTTGCCCGTTAGATATTTTTGCCCGTTGCGGCTTATGAAATTGCATACCGTTTGCGCTTTGCTGTTGACGGCAAATTGCGAAGCGCTAAAATCGCCGGACGCGGAAGCGGATTGTATATTAAAATCGGCGCCCTGTCCGGCCTGGGCGTCCTGGTAAATGACCCGGACGCGCGTCAATTGTGCAGACTCGACCGAAAAACGCAGCGGTTGACCGGTTGAAGGAGGCGAAGGCTTCATAATATCGTAGCTTGCGCGACCTTTAGCGTCTACTTTAGCCGAAACGACGGCGTCCGTCAAAACGAATGAGTGAATTTTTATGGTCGAACCAAAAAGGCTGCCGAGACCAAAACGCAGCGAAAGTTTTTTGGCCTGTAGAAGATTGGCGCCAAAAGCGTCTTTTAAAACCGCGCCGTTGAGTTCGGCGGAAGCGTCCGGAAATCCGGACAGCAGCGACAGGTTGAACCGCTGCACCGTGAGTTTGGTTTTTAATTGTTTGTTGATCTCCCCGATTACCAGTTTTCCGATCCGGTCCTGGAACATGCCTGCCGCCACAACCAGTATCGAAAATAAAATGACTAAAGTTAAAAACGTTATATAGAGCCATTTTGTTATGCCGCCGGAGACGCGCGCCGTTTTTTGCTTCCCTCCTGGCGGAGGCGAAACAGGATATAGTTCCTCGAGCGTGTAATGCGTTTTAGGCGGAATCATTCGGCTAATTTTTTTTCATGATTTTGCTCGAACAAGTATAAATATACCTCCGGCTGTTGAATAACGTTCAACATGCCAAAAATAGTTCATTTTTTGCATTTCTTAGAAATCGCCTGTAAAAAACGCTGCTCATTTCAGCCCCGGCGCTTATCTTCGCGCGGCGCCTGCTCACAGCGCGGCTGTTTATGATAAAAAATCTTACTTCGAACATCATTTTACGTCCCGCGACCGTCGAAGACATGGCGGGCGTCCACGCGCTGGTCCGCGAGCTGGCCGTTTATGAAAAAGCGCCCGAACAACACTCGGCGACTGTGGAAGACTATACCCGCGATTTTCTGGCCGGAGTTTTTGGCTCTACGGTTGCCGCCAACGGAGAGGGGCAAATTATTGGCATGATCCTTTATTATATGGCTTATTCGACCTGGCGCGGCAAAATGCTCTACCTTGAAGATTTTGTCGTCACTGAATCTTACCGGCAATACGGAGTCGGTCAGTTATTATTCGACGAATTTCTTCGGATTGGGCGCGACCAGGGAGCGCGACTGGTCAAATGGCAGGTCTTAGATTGGAACGAACCGGCTATCCGGTTTTATCAGAAAAATAAGGCGATCATCGAAACAGAATGGCATAATGGAAAGATTTTTTTAATGGAACTTAACCCTGGCGACAAAGCATAAAAATAAGTAAAAAGCGCCATATTATAGTCGTCGTATGAAGCAGAATCCGTACATTTGCTTTGAACAAAGCGCCCGTTCAGTTCGTTAAATGAGTTCGTTGTAAGAATCCGAAATCATAACCCGGAAGGGTTAATTAAAATAAATTATAGTGTTTCATAGTGTAAGGGGTAACCGCATTTTTGCCGGTTGCCTCTTTTTTTTAGGTCTCGCGGGCGAGCAGTTTATTTGCCCATTTTTTCAGATCGTTCTTTTGTTTAGCGGCTATGTCCATTTTATCGAGCGATTTAAAAGCGGCGCGCGCGTACTCGTTCATTAGGCCTTCGGCGTGATTGCGAACGTCCAGGTCCAAAAACAGGTCGCGAACGCGCTCAATTTTAGCGTTTTCGTCGACCGGCGTAGCGGAAAGTAATTCTCGAAGTTCTTCCTTCTGCTCTGCATTCGCCAGTTCAAAAGCTTTTAGCGCCAGATAGGTTTTTTTATTTTGTACAATATCGCCCCCGATCTTTTTGCCAAACTTTTCCGGATCGCCAAAGGCGTCCAGCACGTCGTCCTGCAACTGGAAAGCAATTCCCGTATTTCTGCCAAATTCGCTCAACCGGTTAGCTTCGGCGATGGAAGCTCCCCCGACCAAGGCGCCCATTTTAAAGGCCGCCGCTATTAGCGACGCCGTTTTTAACTCGATCATACGAAGGTAATCAGAGATCGATACGTCCGTCCGGGTTTCAAAATTCATATCATATTGCTGGCCTTCGCACACTTCGATCGCCATTTTATTGAACGTAGTCAGCAGGGATCCCTGCAACGCGGGATCGTCTGTCTGCATCAAAAAATGATACGCGTAAATGAGCATAACGTCGCCCGACAATACGCCCGCGTTTAAGCCGTATTTGGCGTGGACGGTTGGCAGACTCCTCCTAAGCGGCGCGGCGTCCATGACGTCGTCGTGAATAAGCGTAAAATTATGAAAGATCTCTACGGCCATAGCGACGGGAAGCGCCCGTTCAAGGCGGTCGTCGAACAGCGCGGCGCCCTGAAGGGTTAATAACGGACGCAACCGCTTGCCGCCGGAACGAAGAATATAATTGACGGGATCGTATAATTCCTGCGGAGCGCCTTGAAATTCATGACGCGTTAAATAGTCCTGGAAAAGGCTGGAAAAATGCGGGGCCATGTCTGAGGGATTTAAAATTGAGGAAATCTATGAGTAGTTACAAAGAAGTCTAAAGCGCCGGATCATCCTGCCGGTCTACGGGCGGAGATCAAAATCGGGAGGAGCGGCTAAAGTTTTCTCATAAGCGGGCAAATATAAGCGCTCTGGATATTTAGGCGTCAATTTTGATGGTAATATTTAACATTTAGAAAATTTAGATAAGATTTTGTTTGATGTTTAACGATTGAGAAGCGTCTTTATTCTACCCTTATTCCATTTTTCGTAATCCTGAAAAGCAAAAATCTTTAACCAATCCTGTCAATACGCAATGAATACAAAACCAACCCAGATTTTATTGATTGAAGATAATCCCGGAGACGTGTTGCTGGTGCGCCATCATTTGAAAGACGCTTCTTTCAAATACGACCTGCTCACTGCGGAAACGCTTTACGAAGGCGTCGAAATCATTAAAAATCATGCGGTCGATATTGCGCTGCTCGATCTTTCTTTGCCGGATTGCGTCGGTTTTAAAACCCTTGTCCGGTATATTGAACTGGTTCCCCAATCGCCCGTCATTGTTTTGACCGGAATGAACAACGAAATTGTCGGCAACCAGGCGGTGAAAGCAGGCGCTCAGGACTTTTTGGTCAAAGGCCAGTTCGATGGCAAATTCCTCGGAAGATCGATCCGTTATTCCATTCAACGATTTTTATCGCTGCGCAAGATGGAAGAAACCCAGCGCGAAATGACGATCGTACAGAAGCGCGCGCAAAAAGCGCACCAATTGGCCGGATTCGGAAACTGGGAAATGGACCTCGTCAGCGGCGAAATGAACTGGACGGACGAAGTGTGTCGTATTCTGGGCGTCCATCCGGGAGGATGCAGCCCCGGCCTTCCTCAATTTTTGAAATTTATACATCCCGACGACCGGTCCGGCGCTGAAAAGTTTTTTGAAGACGCCGTTAAGGACGGCCGTTTATACGAGATAGAATTTCGCATCATTGTGGGCGCGGCCTCAGTCCGCTACCTTTCCGCGCACGCTCAAATATTTATTGACGATTCATCCCGCCGGATGAGCCTCATAGGAGGTCTACAGGACGTCACCGCGCGCAAACTAAATGAACAGGCCGCGCTGGAACGAAACGTAGGCCGACAAACAGCAACGCTTAAAAAGGAAATCCTGACGGATATGGGCTTTCATATTCGTACGCCGCTGACGTCGATCATTAATTTACTGTATCTATTTGAAAACGGGCCAATTCCTCCGTATCAGACCGAACTGATGGAAGGATTAAAAACCTCGGTCGCCGACCTGTCTGCAACGGTCACCCAGTTGTTGACTTTTTCTTTGCTGGGCGCCCAGAACCTCAAACCGGAACCGGAAATCTGCGATTCTGCCGATTTTTTCAACAGCCTGAAAAAGCTCGTCCAGTTCAAAGCCGACAAATCGAAAGTCCTACTGGAATTTCAGACCGATGAAACCCTATCGCCCAGCGTTCTTTTCGACGCTAAAAAAATAACCCAGATCGTTTATACGCTCTTTGAACATGCGCTCGCGCAAATAAACGGCGCCCGCAAAATATCTATTCACGCCCGGGAAGAAAGCGCCCGCCAGAAAAGTTATCTTTATCTACTATTGACCTATAGCGGTAAAAATATGACCGTCGCTCAATTAGAAGAACTCCTGTCGGCGGAAAAAATTTTAGAAACTCCTGCTTCCGGAGATCTGGAGGCTTATCAGCGACAGGTTGCGCTGGCAGTCGTTGGAAAACTGACCACCGTTCTCGAAGGAACCTGCCGCGTATATTTTAAAAACGGCGAGACTTGTTTTGAAATAAAAACGCCCCTGCAAATTGTCCGACCGCCCGCTACCGATGTGCCGGCGCCCGAAGCTTCCGTTAAAATATTACTGGTCGAAGACCATTTCTTGCATCAGATGGGCGCCAGGAAAATACTTACTTCCTGGTCGCCGCTGGTTACGGTCGATATTGCGGAGAACGGGATCGTTGCCGTTGAAAAATTCCTGGCGCACACTTACGACCTGATCCTGATGGATATCCAGATGCCGGTCATGAACGGCTGGGAAGCTACGAAGCGCATCCGCGAGCGAAGTGCCATTCCTATTATCGGACTGACCGCCAGCGCCAGCATACAGGAAGCTGAGCAGGCAAAAAAATTAGGCATGAACGATTATATGGCCAAGCCTTTCAAACCCCGGGAATTATATCAGAAAATTACGGACGCCTTAGCCGGAATTGTTAAAATAACGTGAGTGTAGAAAAAAAGATTCATATGAAAGAGAATTGCCTTGATTATCCCTAATATCTCTGCTGGTAATAATGTCAAAAGACTCCATATTATAATTCTGATAAACCAAAATTAGCGGCAAACCTCCTAAGTCGTTAACTACGCCGGCGGACATCCACGACTGCCCGTTTACTTTGCAGGAAAAAGATTCCTGAAATTCAGTCGGCGTTTTATGGCAGGAAATATGAAGAAAAAAGAAAGCGATCAACAAAACGAAAAAGCGTACTTTCATGATAATGATTTTTTCTGGTTTATAAGAAGAGATAGCAAGCTAAGGGCGGCTTCGCTCCATATAGACAGAGAAACGGCAGTACCCTTATTTTCAAACAGAAAAATAGGCGTTAGAATTCCCTCGAGCTTACGTCGCTAAAAAGAAAACTTAGGCGCCAACGCTAAGGAAAGTGGGCGGCGGTTCTATTAAAGCAAGTTTTTTGTTAAAAACAACAATAAATATTTCTAATATTTATTTTAGGGGAAAGCGACCATTTTATGGCGCTTCAAATAAATAAAAAAGTAGTCCATTACACCATGATACCTTAAAGCGAGCGGTGGAAGTAAAAGGTTAACGGAAGCAAAGCTAACAAGACGGGAGCCGCCATCGGAACAGTCGTTGACAATAACTAAATTCAACATTTATCCTTAATAACCATCTGTATTCGTCAAACCCCTTGAGTCATATATAAGGCACATATAAGCCCTATATAAGTCAGGTATGAGTCAGGTATGACCGTACCGTCAGAATGTACACGGTTTGGGAAAAGGCCGAAGGAATAGGTAACTCAAAAACGCCGTATGCAGCATGGTTTATAGTTGAATATCCACAAAAGTAGCCCGGCGTCAAACCGCTATTGCCGGTTTTCAACCCATTATTCGCATTTTTTATTGACAAATAAAAAACTCCACATCTTTTTTCAGGTCCCGGCGTTTAATGCTATGACATACCAACCAGTATGTATCTTATTGAAGCATGACGGATACGAGAGAAAAAATATTAAAAGCCGCTTTCCAGGATATGCGCCGGCAGGGTTTCCAAGGTCTTAGGGCCGATAAATCCATAGCGGCTGCGGGCGTAACGAAAGGCGCGTTATATCATTATTTTCAAAATAAAGAAGAAATCGGGCTGGCGGTGATTGAAGAACTCATCGCGCCGGACTATCTGCTTTTTTACGAATCCCTGACGCGCGCGACCGGAGCGGATCCGATTGCGCTGATCCAGGAACATTTAACTTTTCTGACTTCGGTCAGTACGGACGAAAATGTCGCATTGGGTTGCCCGCTCAACAACCTGATTCAGGAAATGAGCCCCCTCAACGAAACATTCCGCCAGGCCATGCAGCGCGTAACCGACCGCATGTACGACTGCCTGGAGCGGGCGCTCGAGCAAGGAAAAGCAAACGGTTTTGTTCATTTGGAAACGCCGGCGCGTCAAAGCGCGCAGTTTATCGTTTCCTGTATCGAAGGGGGATTCAGCATGGCCAAAGTTCGCCGCGATGCTTCTATTTTCAAAGAAAACATGGAACAATTGTCAAACTATTTAGAAAACCTCCGCTCATAGCGTTAAATTTCAAAAGCCGATAGCTGAAGGCTCGCATATCGTAATCCTCTTTTTTCATCTTTATACCCTGCTTCACTATGCTCAATTATGTAGTCACAGGCGCCACCGGCCATACCGGTAAAATTGTCGCCGAAGCCCTGCTAAAAGCCGGAAAACCAACCGTCGTCGTGGGACGGTCGGCAGAAAAATTGAAAGAACTTGTCGCTCTGGGCGCCATCCCCGCCGTAGGCGACCTCGACGACGTCGCTTTCCTGGAGAAAACCTTTCACCATGCAAAAGCGGCGTATCTCATGATACCGCCCAACTTTGCCGCGACCGACGGGCGCGCTTATTACGTAAAAATTGCCACCCATTTTGCGCTGGCTTTGAGCCATGCGAAAGTAAAACACGCCGTTTATCTGAGTTCCTATGGCGCTCATTTGCCGGAAGGCGCCGGGCCGGTCAGCGGCGCGTATTACGCGGAGCAAATCCTGAATGCCGTGCCGGGTCTGAACGTGCTGCACCTCCGGCCGCCCTATTTTATGGAAAATTTATACAACAACATCGGCATGATCAAACACGGCGGAATCCTGGGTACGTCGATTGCGCCCGATTTTAAATTTTTCATGATCCATACGCGCGACATTGCAGATATTGCCGCTCAACGCCTGCTAAGCCTCGATTTTCACGGCTCCTCTGTCGAACTCCTGACCGGCGACGGCGAACATTCGCACACAGAAATCCTCGGACATATTCGTAAGGCGACGGGAAAAGCGGACTTACCCTACGTACACTTTACGCCGGAACAGGAATACCAGGGAATGCTGCAAGCCGGTTTGCCAAAACCCTTTGCGGACGGCCTGCGCGATATGTATGTCGCTTTTCAGACTCCGGCCTGGACGGCAGGCGCTGACCATTCTACGGCCAACGCCGCGCCGACTTCGTTGCAGTCGTTCATAGAAAACGAATGGATCCACGCGTTTAACGCCGGAGCCACGGGCAGCCATTAGGAGGTAGCTTTCAGCCATATAAAAAGAGCGCGTCCCGGTATAACCGGAGACGCGCCTTTTTGTGTAGTTAAAATTAAGGTTTAAAGCGTTTACTCGTTGCGATAAGTTCTTTGTTTTTGATTCTTTAAAGTAGTTCCGGGATTAGCAAATGTTCGGGTTGTTGCGTTTTGTCGTGTACCTGTTTTGGCGTTAATTTCATAAAATCCATTTTGCGACGCCATTCTTACAGCCGGCCCTTTGCTCGTTTGAGTCTCGAAATCGCCAACCGGAGCCGGCGTCGCGGTGATTTCAAACAAAGTGCCGTCGCTCGTTGCCTCTACCCGATCGGTTGGCCGTGACGCCGCCGGGCTGGCCGCCCAATGAGGCGTTGTAATTGTGAGATTCGTTGTTTGGAGGCCCGGTTCGGTGGATAGCGACACAGGTACGTCCAGTTTGAACAATTCGTACGTTTCGATCAATCTGATCAGTTTTTGCGCGTAGTTAGGGTCGGTGGCATAGCCGCACCTGGACAATCCGACGGCCCAATTCTGGTAATCATCGCGTTCGTAGCGGAACAATTCGCCGTAACGGCCGGACGAATTCAAAAATGCGGTGTGGTCGGCGAACGATTCTTGCACAGTTCCGTACTTCCGGAACGCGGAGGCGATCAGCCGGCCATGCGCGTCGTAGTCGTCGTCTTTAGCAAAAGCTACATCGCCGCCCCAACTGGACCTGTTTGCTTTGATTCCAAAGTGGTTATTGGACCGGCGGGCCAGTTCCGATTCTCCCCATTTAGATTCAAAAATTGCCTGCGCCATAATAATACTGGCCGGAATGTTACTGCGCAAACTTTCAAACATGGCTAAACCATTGTACCGTTGGATGTAATCGTTGGGCGCCATCGCCGACGCAAAAATGGGGGTATGAAAAAACAAAACGACGGAGAACGCCGCCGACGCAGCAAAGGTTTTTCTCATAGTAAATAATTGATTGTAAGATGCTTAAATCGTACTAATATCCCTAATAAAATTTGTCGGGCGTTGAATTCTTAGCGGCGGGAGCTGTTTTCTATGCTCTACTTGGCAAACGATATGCCAGAACGATCCGGGCCTCTACCTAAATTCTTGTATTTTTGGGCAAATGGTACAATTTGGGCAGGAAACGGTAAAAAATGGGCCTTATACGGTCGCAATCAGAGCGGCTTCTCTGTAGATTCTATTGGTAAAAGCGGGCGCATAGCGTGGCCGGATATGCATTTTGATAAAAACTTGTTAACGATATAGGTAATTATTTAAATTATCTGCAAAAATAGAATGAATTCTTTGAACAATCTTTAATTTTGCCCCTCCGGTTGAACGCCTCCGGGTTTTTTACGTAATAATGAACGGCCAGGCTCCTAAATCAAAAAGAAGAAAAACCTGAAAGCCGCAGAATATATTTATCATCCATTCATTAAGCCTGAAAGTTTAAAGCTGATCGCTGCTAGCTGAAGGCTTGACAGCTTACCACTAATGAGAGTTTTAAAATTTGGCGGCTCTTCGGTCGCTAAACCGGAACGCATACAGGGAATCGTTCAGATCTTACACGTCTACCAGGCCCGGAAGATCCCGTTCACCGTCGTCTTTTCCGCGTTCGGCGGGGTCACGGATTCGCTGCTCGAAATGAGCCGCAAAGCAGCCGAGGCAGACGTTTCTTATATGGTCGGATTCGAACAATTCAAATCGCGCCACCTCGATTCCGCCAAAGCGCTGCTTTCCGAAGAAAGGTACCGCCAGATACTCGGCCCTCTCGAAGATAGTTTTGAAGATTTGCTCAATTTACTGCGCGGCGTTCACCTCGTGCGCGAGTGTTCGCCCCGCACGTCCGATTATGTCGTCAGTTTCGGCGAACGCACGTCCAATTTCATCATCGCGCATTTCCTTGATGAAAGCGGGATCCCGGCAGAGTACCTCGACGCGCGGCTGATCATCAAAACCGATAAGAATTTTGGCTCCGCAAAAGTGGATTTTGAGGTCACCTACCCGATGATCGCCGCCTATTATGCCGAACGCGCCGGCAAAACCCAGGTGGTCACCGGATTTATCGGCTCCGCTAAAGGAGGGCTGACGACCACGCTTGGCCGGGGCGGATCCGATTACACCGCCGCCATCCTCGCCGCCGGCCTGCAGGCCGAAGCCATCGAAATCTGGTCCGACGTGGACGGCGTGCTGACAGCCGACCCCCGCAAAGTGAAAAAGGCGTTTACGATCCCCACCATGACCTACGCGGAGGCAATGGAAATGTCTCATTTTGGCGCAAAAGTGATCTATCCGCCGACGCTACAACCCGCGCTGGCCAAAAACATTCCGCTCTACATCAAAAACACTTTCAACCCAGACCATCCGGGAACGTATATTTCCGCCGAAAAAGATCCGCTGGGGCCGGAGGTGAAAGGCATTTCTTCCATTCACCACACCACGCTGCTCACGCTCCAGGGCAGCGGCCTGTTCGGCACGCCCGGCATTGCGGGCAGGCTATTCAGCGCGCTTGCATCGGCAGGCGTCAATATTATTTTGATCACGCAGGGATCGTCGGAGTCGTCGATCAGTTTCGCGGTGCAGCCATCGGACGCGCGGCGGGCGCGGCGCAAAGTGGAATTGGAATTTGAATACGAAATGAAAATGGGCGCCGTCAATACCGTCAAGGTCGAAGAAGAACTCGCGGTGGTAGCGATCGTCGGCGAAAATATGCGGTTCCGCCCGGGGGTCGCCTCGCGGCTTTTCCAGGGGCTGGGCCGGAACGGAATTAATTGCGTGGCTATCGCGCAGGGTTCTTCGGAGCTCAACGTGTCGGTCGTCATCGCGCGGGCCGACGAGGGCAAAGCGCTCAACGCGCTGCATGAAGCGTTCTTTTTGTCGAACACCAAAGAGCTGCATCTGTTTATCGTGGGCGTCGGTCTGATTGGCGGTACCCTGCTGAAGCAGATTCGCGAACAGGCGGCCTTCCTGAAAAACGAGCGCTCGCTGGAGATCAAAGTGATCGGGCTGACCAATAGCCGCCGCATGGTCGTCGATGAGCGCGGCGTCGATCTGCATCGCTGGCAGGACGCGCTGCACGACGGGGAACCGATGGAGATCGGCGCTTTTATCCACCGCATGAAAAGCCTCAATCTCTCGAACACCATTTTCATTGACAACACCTCCCATGAAGAAGTCGCGCGCCGCTACGCCGAAATCCTCGACGCGAGCATTTCCATTTCGACGCCCAACAAAATCGCCGCTTCTTCTGCTTTTGAACAATATCAGCGGCTCAAGGCGCTCGCCAAAATGCGCGGCGTGAAGTTTTTTTACGAAACCAACGTCGGCGCCGGACTACCAGTCATCTCTACGCTCAACGACCTCATTAATAGCGGCGACCGTATCCTGAAGATCGAGGGCGCTCTATCCGGCTCTGTCTCTTTTATTTTCAACAGCTTCAATGCCCAAACGCGCTTTGCCGACGTAGTGCGCGACGCTAAACAACGCGGCTACACGGAACCCGACCCGCGCGTCGACCTTTACGGAATCGACGTGCGCCGCAAACTCGTCATTCTGGCACGTGAATCAGGTTTGCCGATGGAAATTGAGGACGTACAGATGGACAGTATGTGGCCCGAAGCCTGCGCTCATGCCAAAACCGTGGACGCCTTCCTCGCCGCGCTGGAGGCCGAAGAGCCGTATTTTCAAAAAATGTTGTCCGACGCGGATGAGCAGGGTAAAAAACTGCGCATGATTGCCCGGATTGAAAGCGGGCAGGCAACTGTGGGTCTTCAATCGGTCGGCGTCGAAAATCCGTTTTATCACCTCGACGGCAGCGATAACATGATCGTTTTTACCACCGAGCGCTACCACGCCCGCCCGCTCGTCATCAAAGGCCCCGGCGCGGGCGCCGAAGTAACCGCCGCCGGCGTTTTTGCAGAAATCATTACGATCGGAAACTACTTGTCAAAATGAAAAACGGAATTAAAGTTTTTGCCCCGGCCTCCGTCGCCAACGTGGCTGTTGGTTTTGACGTGCTGGGGTTTGCGCTCGACGCGCCGGGCGACGAGATCGTGGCGCGCTTTAGCGATACGCCCGGCCTCCGCATCGCCAAAATTACGGGCGGCAAGCTGCCGATGGACCCAATGTTAAACACCGCAAGCTACGGAGCCATTAAATTGTTAGAATACCTCGGCGAACAGGGGCGGGGAATCGAAATGGATATTCATAAAAAAATGCCCTTCGGCAGCGGCCTCGGCAGCAGCGCGGCCAGCGCCGTAGCAGGCGTTATGGCGGTCAACGAACTCCTCAAAAATCCGCTCTCGAAGCGCGAGTTGCTTCCTTTTGCCGTGCAGGGCGAAAGTATTGCCAGCGGCGCCATCCACGCGGACAATGTGGCGCCTTCGTTGCTGGGCGGGTTTACGCTGGTCCGCGATAGCCAAAGCCTCGACGTTCACCGCATTCATGTTCCTAAAGGTTTATACGCCACAGTGGTCTACCCGGCTGTGAACATCCTGACAAAAGAGGCGCGCGCAATGCTAAAAAAGGAGATTCCGCTTAAAACTGCTATCCGGCAGACGGCCAACATCGGCGGCTTTATTATCGGGATGTTCAATTCAGATTTTGAATTGATCAAACGCTCGCTCCATGACGCCATGATCGAACATCAGCGCGCGGGACTGATTCCTCATTTCTATGAAGTCAAGGAAGCCGCTTTGGACTGCGGCGTGCTGGGGTGCAGTATTTCTGGCTCCGGCCCTTCTATTTTTGCCCTCAGCGCCAACAGCCTGATCGCCGAAAACGCGGGCGCGCAAATGAAGCGTATTTTTGATTCGGCGAATATTGAGAATACGGTCTATATTTCTAAGATTAATATGGAGGGCGCGGTGTTGTTATAACGGCCGCGCTGGCAGGAGACGGCAGGCAGCTATCCTTCCGGCGTCTCCTCGTGCGGGTAAGCTGGAACGTCAACGTGCGCGGCAACGGCAAAAGGAGCGGTCGTTTCCGGCGCGGCGGCCTCCTCTTTTTTTTGCAGCGAATTAAAATAGCGGCGCTGGAACAGCAAAATAGCGGCAACGCCGATGGTAATGGAGGAGTCGGAGATGTTGAAAACGGGCGGAAATATCTCGCCGCCGTGGAAATACGGGAACCAGTCGGGAAAGCGACCAACAAAATGAAGCATATCGACTACCTTGCCCTGTAAAAAACCGGCGTAACCGCCGCCCGGCGGGAAAAGCGTCGCCAAAGTCGGATGTGGCGTGTCGGAGGCGGAAAAGATTAGGCCGTAAAAGGAACAATCGATCATATTGCCGACGGCGCCTGCGAGGATGAGGGCAAAACTGCCGAGCAGCCCGTACGAAGCGTTGGCTTGCAGAAGTTTACGGATATAGATCACGAGAAACACAATGGCCGCCAGCCGGAACAGGCTGAGCGCCAGTTTGCCCCAAAGACCGCCCATCATCCAACCGAACGCCATCCCGGGGTTTTCTACAAAATTGAGCTTTGCCCAAGAGCGACCGAGGATCGGCATATCGTCGCCATAATACATGTGCGTTTTTACCCATATTTTTAACCATTGGTCAAAAAACAGAACCAAGGCGACTAACATGACGACGAGCAGCGTTTTATTTTTCAAGAGGCGAATTTTAAGAAGCTATCAGCTATCGGCCTTCAGCTATCAGCTTTTAATTATATTTATTTATTAAAATGATAAACGTATGAATATCTTTAGTTTAAGAATGTGAATTTATAAAATTCTAAGAAATATAAATTTTACCATTTACCATTAAATCTTTATTCTTCCCGGATCATTCCTGAAATTCGCATGGCGCGCAGCGCGGGCGGCAGGGAGGCCAGCAGGCCGATGGCCAATACGGTGACGGCGACCACTAAAAAATCCATGACCTTTAACTGTGCCGGGTATCGGTCGACCGCAAAGCCCGGAGGCAGCGCGATCAGGCCGCGGGGCGTCGAAATATGGATTTCGTATAGCGCCACGGCGGCTATGCAACCAAAGAACAGGCCGGCAGCGCACAATAATAACCCTTCATATAAAAAAATGTTGCGCGCAAGGGTCGGTTCGGCTCCCATAGCATTTAAAATGGCTACGTCTTTTTTCTTTTCCAGCACGATCATCCAGAGCGAACCCACCAAATTGAACGCCACGAGTAGCAGCGTCAGCGACAGGATTGCGTAGCTCATCCATTTTTCGAGATTCATGATCTTCAAAAAGGCTTCGTCCTGTTGAAAGCGGTTTTTGACCACAAAGCTGGGGCCGACGAGGTTGCGGATCGCTTGCAGGGTCGAGACTGCGGGCTGGCTTTTGTCGAGCTTGACTTCGAGGGCGCCGAGTTCATTAGGAGCGTCCAAGAGATCGCGCACTAATTCGAGGTCGGCGATGACATACTGGTTGTCAAAATCCTGCTGGATAACGAAGGTGCCGGACGGGATCGCCTGGCGCTGAACGAACGGCTGATCGAGGGCGCCGACTTCCGACCGTTTGGGCATATAGATCGTTAAAGGGGTCAGCGGGTTGTCGACATTGGTCCCGAGCTGATTTCTCAAACCGCCGCCCAGAACTACGTAATTGAGTTCTTTGTCTTTCAGTAAATAAGTTCCCTCGCGGATCGTGGAGTCAATATGGTTAATTTTAGCAAACACGGAATCAACGCCTTTAACAACGCCGGAAGCCTGGTTCTTATCATATTGCAAAAAAGCGACTTCTTCAAGGGTCTGGGAAACCAGCGCGACGCCTTTCAGCCGCCGCAGCCTGTCGATCAGCAGACTGTCGGCGACAAAAGTTTTACCTTTCGCCGCCGTGATCTTGACGTCCGGGTTGAAGTTGCCGATCATGTTGGTGATCAATTTTTCAAACCCGTTAAATACGGACAGCACCAGGATCAGCGCCGCCGCCCCAAGCGACAGGCCAAATACCGAAATCCCGGAAATAATGTTGATCGCGTTGGTCGACTTTTTGGCAAAAAGGTAGCGACGGGATATTTTTAAAGCTAAATTCAAAAAGAGGAATGAGTTATGAGGGATGAGTGGTTAGGATTGAATTATGTTGCAAAGATAATTATAGGCAATAAAGCGTCTGATATAATTAACGGTATAAATATTATTTGCCCTATATATTCAGACATTTTTACGTGTCTTTTGCACAGTATAAAAATAACTCATCCCTCCTCGGCGGCTTTGCTTTTTCCAGAAACCACGATAACTATTTCTCCTTTGGCGATACCTTCCTGTTGATAATATAGGGCCAGTTCAGTTAAACTCCCGCGTTTTACTTCTTCGTGCAATTTAGTTAGTTCGCGGCAAACGCAGGAGTATCGGTCTGGACCGCAAAACTCCGACAGGCTTTCAAGACATTTAACAAGGCGGTGCGGCGATTCATACAGCGCGAACGTGTTTTCGAGTTGCGCGAGGTATTTAAAACGGGTTTGCCGGCCTTTTTTATGCGGCAGGAATCCTTCAAAATGAAAAGCGTCGCAGGGGATTCCCGAAGAAACGAGCGCGGGGATGAGCGCCGTGGCGCCGGGCAGACATTCTACGCGGACGCCCGCCTGTACGCAGGCGCGGATCAGCAGAAATCCCGGATCGGAAATTCCCGGAGTGCCCGCGTCCGAAACGAGGGCCATGTCGACGCCCGCCTGTAGTTGTTCGACGAGACTGCGCAGGACGCCGTGCTCGTTGAAAGCGTGGAAAGCGCGCAGGGGTACCTCGATTTGGTAATGATTAAAGAGTTTTTTAGTCGTCCGGGTATCTTCGGCCAGCACGAGGGCGGCTTCTTTCAATACCCGCAGCGCCCGGAAAGTCAGGTCTTCTAAGTTGCCGACGGGCGTTGGGACGATATAGAGCATTTCTGAGCTATTAGCCATTAGCTGTTAGCTATTAGCTTTGGGAGGTAATGAATTGATAGTCAATATAACAATCGCCGGCTTGGCGATATTTTTTTTCATTCGGACGCTTAAGCTCCATGCAAAGCGAAAGAAAAGTTTTCCATGATGGGATTGATCAGGATTTTGCGGCAGGCGGCGTCGACGATGGCCGAAGCTGCGGCTTCGTCTGCGGCGTCTACCAAAAGGCGAATATGTTTACCGATACGGACATCCTCGACGCCTTGTATGTCGAGGTGTTTCATGTTTTTGGCCACCGTTTTTCCCTGCGGGTCGAGTAGTTCTTTATGGGGCATAACGTCGATTTCGGCGATGAACTTCATTTTTTTAGGAATGAGTGATGAGTTATAAAAGATAAGTTGCGCAAGAAAGAATGAACTTGAAAAGTCGGCCCTTCAAACCATACTCAGTTTATTATCCGAATTTCCAAGTCGTCTAATCGACGCTGAAGATCGTCGGCTGTAATGACCTGTTATATTTTAATGCCGAAGTTGTTTCGTCCCGTCACTCTTTAGTTGCTGGAGCGGTTTTTAACCAGCCCCATTTTATCAAAAAACTTTCTATTAGATTGAGCGCAACGTATAAAACGACGATCGCGGAGGGCGACCCCCATTTTAGGAAAGCCGCCATGGGGAGGATCGCCGCCGCAAAGATAAATTTTATCTCGTTACCCTTCCAGCCCCATTGTTTTATTTTAAAACTAAACATCGGAATTTCCGCCGTCAGCAGCCAGCAACTGACGGGGATCAGGGCGAACAAAAAGCGAGGCTGTAAAATAAAGTCGCGTCCTCCCAAGGGATTCCAGGCGTAGATCAAACCCAGGCCCATAAAAAAAACGGCGTTTGCGGGGGTGGCCAGGCCGATGAAATCCTGGCGCTGACGTTCGTCGAGGTTGAATTTGGCCAGCCGGTAGCCGGAGAAAACGGTGATGAGGAAAGCGAACAGGGCAGGATAACAAACCTGCACAAAGAAAAATGACCCCTGCAAAGTAATAGAGATCAGCATATATAGAAGAGCGCCGGGCGCAAAGCCAAAGGAAACCATATCGGCCAGCGAATCCAGTTCTTTTCCCAGGGGCGACTGCGCGTTCAGGGCGCGGGCGGCCAAACCGTCGAGGAAATCCGCAGCCAGCGATCCGGCCATGAACCCCGCGGCTACGCCGAACTCGGCGCTTAGGATGCAGACTGACGCGCAAGCGCCGCAGAACAGATTTAATAAAGTAAGGAGGTTGGGCAGATTTTGCATCAGAGTGATCGTCCCAAGCGAGCCCGGGCGTTAAAAAGCGCAAAAGTAGTCAGTCGGACTGGCATTTCCGCTGAAAATTTTTGTACGCCCGGGTTTCAGGTTTGATTCAAGTTGAACGCCTTCAGCGTTAGTACCAATTATTCGCGTGATTGCTATTCAAATTGAACGCTTCCAGCGTTCTTTTTCAAACGCAGGGAACCCCGGACGGGATTCAACGTGATTAGCCCTATTTCAAACGCAGGGAACCCCGGACGGGATTCAACGTGATTAGCCCTATTTCAAACGCGCGGGAACCCCGGATGGGGTTCAACGTGAATAGCGCTGTCTGTTTATGAATAATTTGACGCGGTATTCCGTAAACTACGTTTTAACTCTTACCTTTGCGTTTCTATTTTTTATCTATTCGCGAATTTCCCGACCGCATGACCCGATATTTTTTGATACTATGTATATCCGTTCTTTTATCCGGAGCCGGCTGCCGGCAAAGCGCCGGTTCCGGTCTGCCGCCTCTGACGGCGACCAAACCCTTTTTCGATCTGCGGGGATATATTCAAAGCCAAATCCGGACGCTGGCTAACGTGAAAACCGTAGATAAAAAAGTAAACGTCAACGGGAAGACCGAACAAAAAAGCGGCGTAGCCATTGACCTGGAAAAAGAACTGTCCCTGTTCGCGCAGTCAGATATTAACCGGCCGGCTTGGCTCGATAAATATCATGCAGACACGACGGTCGTTGAAAACGACCCCGCCGTCGCCCGCGTCATCCGCTACCGGACGGACAACGAACAACTTAAAACTAAAGAATTAAAAATATTCATGGACCGGCACGGAGCGCCGGTAGAGATCCGCATCGTCAATGCCGACCAGAGTATGTTCAGCGACTGGCGTCAGGACCTGATGTATAAAGCCGGCCTGGGTTACCACATTTCTAACCGCCAGAAGTTTATTTTCCTGTCGCCGTCCATGGTTGCCATTGACGCCTCTTTTATCAGTGGATCAGGCGATATTACGCCTGCGCCATCCAACACGCTGTAATTTTAAATATGAAATATAAGTTATGAAAGGCGAGTTCGACAACGTGCGGCGCATAGTTTCATAATTTATGCGAATAATGGGTTAAAACTAGCAAAAGTGGATAAACACCGGTCTGCTTTTTGGATATTCAACTATAAACCATTTTGAATAAGGCGTTTTTGAGGGCTTTTTTAGTTTGACCTTTCCTGTAATTGACTCTATCCGAGGGAACGGTCAGACCTGACTCATACGT